>CAYXVO010000469.1:0-2721 GCA_964467875.1 uncultured Pseudomonadales bacterium
CATTGACCGCCACTTTCCACAGCTTCCGAAACCCGAGCCGCGCCAGAGCGCGGCTTCGTCGTCTTTGAAGGACGCCTGACAGCAGCATGACCAAACTCGTCGTGGTGGAGTTCCTGGATGCGTGGCTCCTGATGGGTGAACTTGCGCAGCGCCGCGAGGTATTGACGCAGTGGCTGCATCGCGCTTTGGTAGCGCTTTTGTTCGGCGGAGGTGATCGAGAGGTCATGTGTTGCCTCCAGCCAGCGGTTTTCCTGGGTTTTTACCAGTGCATCCAGTCCCGGGAGGTTGGAGCGGTCAGGATTTGTGGCAATTTGCAGGTCCCGCACCGTCGCTTCCAGCAGCTCGCAAGTAGCATCGCGCTCCTGCCGCAGGTGCTCGCGCTGTTGCGCTTCCTGCAGGTGCCGTTGGTTTGCCTCCTGCGTCTGGCGAACGCGTTCGGCGCAGGCCTGTAATGCACGGACAGCACGTTCCGCAAGATCCTGATCGGCGTTCTGCGCCAGGCTCTGCCACTGTTGCCGCAATGTTTCGTATTTTGCTTCGTACAAGTGGGTTGCATCGCTGGTCGCCTGCGCTTCCAAGGCGGCACAGAGTAGGGCGGCCTCTTCCCGTTCCTGATGACGGCGCTTCTCCCCATCACGGTGCGCCGTGAGCTTGGCCTTGACGATCTGGTAGACGCCCTTGTCCTTGCTCTGGGCCGATCTCAAGACATCTTCGAGCAGGCTGTAGTCCTGAAGCTGTTCCGCTGCGGCTTGCCGTAACCGGCTGGCGCCCGCCTGAATGGCAATGTCGGCGAGGATGCGCGGCGTCTGAATCTGACGGAGTACCGTAGTCTTGGCATCGGTCTGGGTGAGCGCGTTGAATAATTGATGGCGTAGCGGGTCATCTGCCAGCTGTGCCGTGCACTGGGCCAGGTCTTGAGCGTTGCCCTGCTCCAGGGAGATGCCCAGCTGGCGGATGATATCTTCCTGGAAGTCCCCAGCCTCGGGAAGAAGTTGCAACAACCGGTCTGGATCGGTGATTTTCGCAAGCGCTGCGCGACGAACCTGATGGTCAGGGTCGGTTCCGGCAAGTTTCAATAAAATATCGCGCTGTTCACCCTGTTCCCACGGCAGGCTCTTTATGGCCTCGAGTCGGGTTGCGGGATTGCTGCTTTGCCACTTGGGTTGGAAGATTCTTTTTAGAATGGGGGGCATGTCGAAAGTCCTGTATTCATCTTATACCTGCACGTCGCCACTGAAGGATCCGCAGGGGGGAGATGAGTTGAAAACGTGCGCCGGGGTTTGAGGTCGATCGCCACTATTAAGCATCGCCGGAGGAACCTGATACTTGTTACTCTATCCACGACGGCTGGCGGTGCCTCAGTGTACTCCGCTTCCGTGGAATGCGAAATGGCGGCTGTCGCCGATGGCTGGCGAGGTTGCAGGCTGATTAATCAAGAAGGGCAGGCCGGGCATGGCAGCAGTGGAACCTACACCCGAAAACATCCGCCAGATTGCGCTGGGGCTGCTGGCACGTCGGGAGCACAGTCGACTAGAGTTGCGCCGCAAACTCCAGCGGCGCTTTCCGCAAGCGGTAGTGCTGGATCAGGTGCTCGATGACCTGGAGGCGGGCAATTATCTCAGCGATCAGCGGTATGCCGAAAGCATGACACGGTCTCGTTCAGGTCGCGGCTATGGACCGCTGAGGGTGCGTGCGGAGTTGACGGGCAACGGTGTCGGCGCGGACATGGTATCCCAGGCCTTGCACACCCAGGAGACTGACTGGGTGTGCAAGGCCAAGCAGGCGCTGCGGAAGCGCTTTGGCGTAGGTGGGATTGATGGCGGAGAACGGGATCTGGCGCTGCGGGGCAAGCAATACCGCTTCCTGGCGCAACGGGGGTTTAATGCTGACCAGATTCGCGCCGCCCTGGACGCATATGAGGCACGGGACGATAGCGAGTAATACAAAAATGCCGCATGGCGTTATCCGTGCAGATCCGTGTTGCTGTTCGTGTTGCTGTCCGTGCAAATCATAGCATTGGAGGCGTTGATCGAAGCGGTTGTGGCAGCATGAGCTGAGCGCTGACCTGTGGCGTGAGCGTGCTGTCCGTCTCCTGTTCGACGATCTGCGTACTGGCCGGATCGGGCTGAGTTATCCAGGCCAGCACATCATAGTAGCGCCGGATGTTTTGCACGTACTGCACAGGCTCCATGCCGCGGGCGTAGCCATATCTGGTCTGGCGATACCATTTTGCCTTTTGCAGCAGGGGCAAATGCTGCTTTACATCGACCCATTTGTCAGGATTCAGGCCCTGACCCTCGGTCAGTCTGCGTGCATCTTCCAGATGCCCCAGGCCGACGTTATAGGATGCCAGCGCCAACCAGCTCCGGTCTGGCTCCGGAATGCGCTCAGGAATGCGTTTGCGAATCATGGAATAGTACTGCGCGCCACCCATGATGCTGTTCTTGGGGTCCAGACGATTGTGGATACCCAGCTCCTTCGCCGTGACCAATGTAAGCATCATCAGCCCCCGGACCCCGGTGGGGGAAACCGCATTAGGGCGCCAATGGGACTCCTGATAACTCATGGCGGCAAGCAGACGCCAATCCAGGCCATATTTTTCACCCGCCTCCCGAAACAACGGCTCGTAGCGAGGGAGGCGATTGCCGATATGGTGAAGAAAGGTACGGGCGCCGACATAATTCAGTTGATCTACATGACCGTAGAAGCGCTCTTTCAGTT
>CAYXVO010000470.1:0-2710 GCA_964467875.1 uncultured Pseudomonadales bacterium
CCTGCGCCAGTTGCTCCAGCGCATCACCTTTCAGGAATACCTAAAGCCCCTCGACCGTCAGGCGGTGGGCCATTACCTGCAGCACCGGCTCGCCATGGCGGGCTATGACGGTGGCCAACTCTTCCAGCCCCGTGCCGTCAAGCTGTTGCACCGGGCCAGCGGCGGTGTGCCCCGGCTGGTGAACGTGCTCGCCCATAAAAGCCTGATCGCGGCCTACGGCATGGGTGAGCGGGAAATCCGTCCAGTTCACGTCAAGCGCGCGGCGGCCGATACCGAAAGCGTGCGGCCCCTGGGGTGGAGCTGGCTCAGTTGGGGAGGCCGGGCATGAGCCTGCTCAATGATGCGCTGCGGGATCTGGAACAGCGCCAGGCCCCAGCGCAGATGCTGGAGCTGCCGACGCTGATGCAACCGGCGCCGCATCGTCCATGGCATCGGGGTTGGCTCTCGGGGGTATTGATGGTCGCCAGTGTTGCGGCACTGGGAACGGGCTACTGGGTTTTCGTGAAGACACCTGCGGACACAGCGGCCGACGTCACGCTGGTTAGCGGTCAGCGCCAGGTCATCGAGGCCGAGCCGACGATCACTACAGTTACGGCATCGGACCCCAGCCCCGTCGTGGGGCAAGAATCCCCAACGGTCACGACTCTGGTCGCAGAGCAAGCCGAGCCGATTTCAGCGTCCGTCGCCGTCCCGGTGGAGTCATGGCCGGTGGAACCATTGCCGGTGGAACCATTGGCGGTGGAACCATGGCCAGTAGAGCAAGCCGATCCTGTGGTTGCAGCGGAATCAGCGGAACCGGCAGAGCCCGTTCAGGCCGCGCGACCAGTTCTGACAGCGCAATCCGTTTCACCGAGCGATGAACCCGTCCTGGCAGAGATGCCCGCCGAGGTCGTCAAGGAATCCGTGGCACTTCCAGCGGTGGCGGCGCCATCCCAGCGAGCCACGACAATCCGGACGTTGACGCCGGAACAGCAAGACCGGCAGACCGCGTTAAACGCTGACCGGCTGTTGCGCAACGGTCGCACCCTGGACGCGGAAGATCTGCTGCGCCAGTACCTGATCGAGCATCCGGGCGCCATTCAGAGCCGCAGCTCATACGCCCAGTTCTTGATCCGCGTCGGGCGCACAGCGCAAGCCGCACAGCTCCTTGAACCGGTGGATGGCCAGGCGCCCGCCGAGCTGAAACAACTGAAGGCCCGCCTGCTCTATGGTCAGGGTCTGGGAGAGGTCGCGCTCGCACTGCTGCGCCAAAACCCGCCAGCACTGGCCGACCAGCCGGATTACCACGCCTTCATGGCGCTACTCCATTCCGAGCAGGGCCAGTTCACCGATGCCGTCACAGTTTATGCAGGGCTGGTGAGTGTGCACTCCCAGCGCGCCGATTGGTGGGCAGGCCTGGGGATTGCCCTGGAAGGGGAAGGACAGCCGGATGGTGCCCGCCGCGCCTACGATCAGGCCCTGGCACTGGGGGGAATACACCCCGAGTTGCAGGCTTTTGTGATGACGCGCCGGCAGGCGCTGTAACTGAATGATGACGCCGGAACCGCCATGTTAGAACCGCGCAAGAAGATACGAATCGGCGATCTGCTGGTCCAGAACGGAGTCATCTCCGAGCCCCAGCTCCTGACCGCCCTGGCCGAACAAAGAAAGAGCGGGCGCCAGTTGGGTAAAACCCTGGTGGATCTGGGCTATGTGGATGAAGAGCACTTCCTGAGCTTCCTCTCGCAACAGATGGGCCTGCCCCTGGTCAAGCTGCGCAACTACCAGTTCAACAACGAACTGGCGCGCCGCTTGCCGGAAACCCTGGCGCGCCGGTTTCGGGCCATCATCCTGTCCGAGACCAATGGCGAGTTGCTGGTGGGCATGGCCGATCCCATGGACCTGCTGGCCTTTGATGAGCTGGTGCGGGTGCTGAAGCAACCGGTGCTGCAGGCCGTGGTGCGTGAATCCGAACTGCTGACCACGCTGGACCTGATCTACCGGCGCACCGACGAGATTGCGAGTCTGGCCGAAGAGCTGGAAGACGAACTGGGCGAGGGCGGCTTCGATCTGGCGGAACTCACTGCCACCGGCGACGCCAATGAAACCCCCGTCGTCAAACTGCTGCAGTCCATTTTTGAGGACGCGGTGCAGGCGCGGGCATCGGATATCCACATAGAGCCCGACGAGAGCGTGGTGCGGATCCGGCAGCGGGTCGATGGCGTGCTGCAGGAACAGGTGATGAAGGAGAAGCGTATCAACTCGGCGCTGGTGCTGCGCCTGAAGCTGATGTCCGGCCTCAATATTTCCGAGAAGCGGCTGCCTCAGGATGGGCGCTTCAACATCCGGGTCAAGGGCAAGTCCATTGACGTGCGTCTGTCCACCATGCCGGTGCAGTATGGCGAATCGGTGGTGATGCGTCTGCTCGACCAGAGCGGCGGCGTGCTCAACCTGGACTCTACCGGCATGCCGGAGCGGGTGCTGCGGCGCTTTCGCACCCTGATCAGCCGGCCCCACGGCATGATCCTGGTGACAGGTCCGACCGGCAGTGGTAAGACCACCACGCTCTATGGTGCGCTGGCGGAACTCAACACGCCCCAGACCAAGATCATCACCGCCGAGGACCCGGTGGAATACCGCCTGCCGCGAATTACCCAAGTGCAGATCAACCCCAAGATCGACCTGCAGTTCGCCACCGTGTTGCGCGCCGCCCTGCGCCAGGACCCGGATG
>CAYXVO010000471.1:0-485 GCA_964467875.1 uncultured Pseudomonadales bacterium
GCTCCTGCAATTTGGTAATGCAATCGCCTTGCCAATTTTTTGGTGCGCGCCAAAGTGGCGCCGTTCCGCGTTCTCTGCCCAAGCGAAGTGTAGAGAACCAGTATTCTTCGCACCAAGTTGGATCCTGCTTATTTTTTAAGCACCAATTTGGTGCCTGCGATCCGCGATGCACCGTCGCCGGATGCTCTGTCACGAATCACGCGGGATGTTGGTGCGTAGTTATCGCCAGTATATTTTTGCTCATACTTCTGTATAATCTCCCACCCATTCTGTGCTCTAGCAGGACAATATTTGACCAGTTTGTGCGTTTAGTCGCCTGCTGATCAGTCCGTTTTTTTCCACCTTTTGGATCGTATATTTGTGATTAACAAGCTCCGTAATATCGCCATCATCGCCCACGTCGACCATGGCAAGACGACGCTGGTCGACAAGCTCCTGCAGCAGTCCGGTACCCTCAACCGTCGCGACGTCGGCGCAGAGCGAGT
>CAYXVO010000471.1:495-2705 GCA_964467875.1 uncultured Pseudomonadales bacterium
CGGCTATCACCTGGAATGACTACCGCATCAATATCGTAGATACGCCCGGTCACGCCGATTTCGGTGGTGAGGTAGAGCGCGTACTGTCCATGGTGGACTCGGTTCTGTTGCTGGTGGACGCGGTGGACGGCCCCATGCCACAGACCCGTTTCGTGACCCAGAAGGCGTTTCAGCAGGGTTTGAACCCGATTGTGGTGATCAACAAGGTTGATCGCCCGGGTGCGCGTCCGGACTGGGTTGTCAATGAAGTCTTCGATCTCTTCGACCGTCTTGGCGCCACCGATGAGCAGCTCGACTTTCCGATCATTTATGCGTCGGCGTTGAATGGCGTCGCCGGCCTCTCGCCGGACGATTTGGCGGAAGATATGAGCCCGCTGTTTCAGATGATCGTCGACAAGGTTAACCCCCCTTCGGTGGATCCCACCGGGCCGTTCCAGATGCAGATTAGTGCCTTGGATTACAGCAGTTATGTGGGTGTGATCGGGGTTGGCCGGATCAGCCGGGGCAAAGTTAAAACCAATACCCAGGTGGCGGTGTTGGATGTCGAAGGCAACAAACGCAATGCGCGCATTCTGACCGTAATGGGTTACCTGGGCCTGGAACGGGTGGAAGTGCCCGAGGCGCAGGCGGGTGACATCATCTGCATTACCGGCATCGACAGTCTCAACATCTCCGACACCATCTGTGATCCGGCCGCGCCGGAAATGCTGCCGCCCCTGTCCGTGGACGAGCCTACCGTCAGCATGACGTTTCAGGTGAACGACTCGCCGTTTGCCGGCAAGGAGGGCAAATTCGTCACCAGTCGCAACATCAGGGATCGTTTGGAAAAGGAGCTGATTCACAACGTGGCGTTGCGGGTCGAGCAGGGCGATACCCCGGACAAGTTCATCGTATCCGGACGTGGTGAATTGCACCTGTCGGTGCTGATTGAATCCATGCGTCGCGAAGGCTTTGAGCTGGGTGTGTCCCGGCCGGAAGTGGTGACCAAGGAAGTCAATGGCGAGATCCAGGAGCCGTATGAGCAGGTGGTGATCGACATCGAGGAGCCGCATCAGGGTTCCATCATGGAAGAGATGGGCAACCGCCGCGCCGAATTGCAGAACATGGTGCCGGATGGCAAGGGGCGGGTACGCCTCGACTTCATCATGCCGGCGCGTGGCCTGATTGGCTTTCGTTCCCAGTTCATGACCATCACCTCGGGTACCGGTATCCTGACCCATATCTTCGACCACTTCGGCCCCCTCAAGGAAGGTATGAATGCCGGGCGTATCAACGGTGTCATGGTGTCCATGGTGAATGGCAAGGTGCTGGGCTATGCCTTGTTCACCCTGCAGGAGCGTGGGCGTCTGTTCGTGAGCCCGGGCACCGAGGTGTACGAAGGCATGATTGTCGGTCTCCACAGTCGTGACAACGACTTGGTGGTGAACCCCACCAAGGCCAAGCAGCTCACCAACATTCGCGCAGCGGGCACGGATGAGAACATTCTGTTGACGCCGCCGATTCGCCACTCCCTGGAGCAGGCGCTGGAATTCATCGAAGACGACGAGTTGGTGGAAGTGACGCCTAAGTCGATTCGTCTGCGCAAGAAGTTCCTCAAGGAGCACGAGCGCAAGCGCGCGGAGCGTTCCGCCTAAGCTGATGGCTGGTTATTCCCTCTCCCCTCGCGGGAGAGGGCTAGGGAGAGGGGGGCGGCGGAGCCGCTTGAAACACGGAGTCTGCATGCCTTCACCCTCTCCCCAACCCTCTCCCGTCAAGGGAGAGGGAGTCTATATTGAATTCAGATTTTCCCTTCCTCCATATTCGCTTTCTCCGCATCCTGCGTCTTCGTTTTCTTCTGAACCTGCGTATAGTAAGAGCAACGTTCGTTGACTGATGAAAAGGATTGCTCATGCTGACGCTCTACCCCGAGATCCGCCCGAATACCGAATACCATTTGGCGGTCGATGACATTCATACACTCTACGTCGAAGAGTCTGGCAATCCCGCAGGCATTCCGGTCGTGGTGGTGCATGGTGGGCCCGGTGCGGGATGCCAGGAGTCGCTAAGGCGCTACTTTGACGCAGAGCGCTATCGCATCATTCTCTTTGATCAGCGCGGAGCCGGGCGCTCCACACCGCTGGCGGAACTGCATGACAACAGCACTCAGCATTTGGTCGCGGACATGGAGCAAATTCGCTCGCATCTTGGCATTGAGCGTTGGCTGCTAGTTG
>CAYXVO010000472.1:0-2703 GCA_964467875.1 uncultured Pseudomonadales bacterium
GGCTTTCTGCAGGTTTTCGATGTAGGTATCGATCAAGGCATTGAACTCGTGCTTGACCACCGGACTGATGGCCAACTTCAATAGGCTCGGCATCGGAAGTTCCAGCGAGCCCTTGGTGCTGAAGCGGACCTGGGTACCACCATCAACCGCCTTGAACTGCCAGGAACCGGAAACCACGCCATTGCCCACGCCAGGAACCGGCTCCCAGGTGATCTTACCGGCGTCCTTGTCCGCGTGGTACTTGCAGGCATACACCGTCTGCACCGCATATTTATCGACGCCGACCTTCTGCATTTCCCAGCGATAGGTGTTATCGCCAAGGGGCACCAGTTGGTCAACCTTGGGGAAATGACTGACTGACTGGGGAACATCGGCCAGAGTCTTGAACACCGTGTCAAAATCGGCTTTGACATCGAACGCGCGGTTGATTTCAATGGACACACTGATCGCCACCGGGATCTCCTTCTAACGGTTATGATGAACAGCGCCACCGATGCCTGCCGCCTACGGCGCCGCTAACGGCGGCGTCGCAAACCGAGGGGTGATTCTGCCGGGCAAGCTGGGCCAAGGGTGGCCAAGCCGAAAGATTAAAGGCCATCCATGTTAGCGGCGCCTGGATAAAATTGCCACGATTGCCGTGTCACCAAACCATCCATGCCCCCCCCTGATCATCCAAGAGAATCCAACTCGCCGTGTCAGATCTTTTCAGCGCCAACCAAACCAGTGCAGACCATACCAACCACCTGCCATTCAGTGCTCGCGTCTTAACCTGGTTCGATTGCCACGGGCGCAAAAACCTCCCGTGGCAACAGAACAAGACTCCCTATCGGGTCTGGGTGTCGGAAATCATGCTGCAACAAACCCAGGTCACCACCGCGACCCCTTATTACCAGGACTTCATGGCCACCTTTCCGACGGTCCAGGAGCTGGCCGCCGCCGATCTCGATGACGTCCTCAGGCTTTGGTCGGGGCTGGGCTATTATGCCCGCGCGCGCAATCTCCACCGGGCTGCACGGCAGGTGATGGAAGAATATCAGGGGATTTTTCCAGACTCGGTGGAAGCGCTCAGCGAGCTACCCGGTATCGGCCGCTCCACCGCCGGCGCCATTGTGGCCATTGCCCATCAGAAGCGGGCAGCGATTCTGGATGGTAACGTCAAGCGGGTCCTGGCCCGTCACGGCGGTATCGAAGGCTGGCCCGGCGATAGCAAGATCCTGAAACAGCTCTGGAGCCTGGCAGAGGAACGGACCCCCCACGAGCGGGCCGATGCCTATGCCCAGGCCATGATGGATCTGGGTGCAACCCTGTGCACGGCGCGCCAGCCCGGCTGCCTGACCTGCCCACTGCAGGCAGACTGCCAGGCCTTTGCCCTGGGCCGCATGGAGCAGATCCCGGCCGGCCGGCCGAAAAAGCAGCTGCCGGAACGGCATTGCCAGCTTCTGCTCTTGATCAATGACGCGGGTGAGATTTTGCTGGAGCGGCGCCCCGCCAGTGGCATATGGGGCGGCTTGTGGAGCCTACCGCAAGCAGAGCTGGAGGTCGGCGACGACGAACTGCTGGATATCTGGCATCAACGTCATGGGATCGAGCTGGTACCACTGGGCAACCTGGGCCCGATCCGTCACACGTTCAGTCACTTTCATCTGGTGATGACGCCACGCCTGTGGCGGGCTACGGAAACAAGTCGGCGGGTCGGCGAAACATCAGGGCTGACCTGGCATGCCCCGGATGAGCAAGCGCCCGGGTTACCGGCGCCGATCAAGCGTCTGCTGCAGGAATACCCCCAGGTCAGACAGCTTGCGTTCGCGAACGCCGGTTAAAGACACGCCTTGCTGCTCACGTAATGGGTCAGGTGCAATGGGGCAAGCTAATGGGGCTGGGTTAGGCCAGCTCCTTGAACTGGATAGCGCTCCACTCACCCACGGCATTCAGCACGATCCGATCGCGCCCTTCCTGCTTGGCACAGTACAGCGCCCGATCCGCCTCCACCAGAAACTCATCGGCCGCACTGTCAATGCTTGGCACCGCGCAGTAAATGCCAATGCTCAGCGTCAGGTAAGACGAAACCGTTGAACGGGCATGGGGCAAGGCCAGCTTGGCCAGACGCTGGCGCATGTGTTCGGCCAGCTTTTCCGCCATGGCAGGCTCTGTTCCCGGCAAGATCGCCACGAACTCCTCACCACCGTAGCGGGCCACCACATCCGTCGCCCGCCGGAAACTGCAACGCAACACCTTGGCCACTTGGCGCAACGCGTCGTCTCCGACGGGATGACCGTAGAAATCGTTGTAGTTTTTGAACTCGTCCACATCGCACATGAGAATGGCGATCGGCTCGCGACTGCGGCCGCAACGCGCAATCTCATGAGCCAGCATACGATCCAGATAGCGCCGGTTCGCCAGGGCGGTCAGGCTGTCGACGTCCACCAGACGCTGCAGCGCCAGATTGGATGCGCTCAGCGAGTCGACCCGCTCCACCAGTTGCCCTCGCATTTCCGCAATGCGCTGCATCACCTTGAGCTTGGCTTCGAGAATCCGGCCATCACCGGCCTTCAGCAGACAGTCGTCCGCTCCAGCCGAAACACTGGCCAGCAGATCGGCGGGATCACCTTGGGCACTGAGCACCAGGATGGGCACCCACTCTTCCCGAATTTGTCGAAGCTGGCGCACCGCCTCCCCGACCCGCATATCCGGCAGAATCTCATC
>CAYXVO010000473.1:0-2696 GCA_964467875.1 uncultured Pseudomonadales bacterium
GCGTCGTCCCCTTCCTGAAGGTGGTCAACGACACGGCGGTGGCAGTGAATCAGGGCGGTAAACGCAAGGGCGCGGTGTGCGCCTATCTGGAATGCTGGCATCTGGACGTGGAGGAATTCCTGGAACTGCGCAAGAACACCGGCGATGAGCGGCGCCGCACCCACGATATGAACAGCGCGAGCTGGATTCCGGACCTGTTCATGAAGCGGGTGTTCGAGGACCAGGCATGGACCCTGTTCTCGCCCAGCGATGTACCGGATCTGCATGACCTGTATGGCCGCGCCTTCGAGGAACGTTACCGGCACTACGAGGCCATGGTGGAGCGGGGCGAACTGGCGCTGTTCCGGAAAGTCGAGGCCAAGGTTCTCTGGCGCAAGATGCTATCCATGCTGTTCGAGACTGGGCATCCCTGGATCACCTTCAAGGACCCCTGCAACCTGCGCTCACCGCAACAACATGCTGGCGTTGTGCATTCGTCCAATCTCTGCACCGAGATCACCCTCAACACCAGTGCCGAGGAAATCGCGGTCTGTAACCTAGGCTCGATCAACCTGGTGAATCACATCCGCAATGGCGAAATCGACCGCCAGCACCTGCAGCGCACCATCGAGACTGCCGTGCGAATGCTCGACAACGTCATCGACATCAATTACTACGCCGTGCCCCAGGCACGTCAGACTAATCTGAAACACCGGCCAGTCGGGCTCGGCATCATGGGCTTTCAGGATGCGCTCTACCAGCTGGGCCTGCCCTACGGCAGCTTCGAGGCCGTGTATTTTGCCGATCAGTCCATGGAGCTGATCAGCTATTACGCACTCCAGGCTTCGGCATTGTTGGCGAAGGAGCGCGGCAGCTATGCCTCCTACACCGGCTCGTTGTGGGATCAGGGCATCCTGCCGATCGACTCACTGGGCCTGCTGGCCGAACAACGGGGCCACCAATACGCTGTGTTCGACAACGTGGCGCAACTGGACTGGGAGCCGGTCCGGCAGCTGATTCGCCAGCACGGCATGCGCAATTCCAACGTCATGGCCATCGCGCCCACCGCGACCATTTCCAACATCGTGGGTGTCTCCCAGTCCATCGAGCCGACCTACCAGAACCTGTTCGTGAAATCCAACCTGTCCGGCGAGTTCACGGTGATCAACCCCTGGCTGGTGACCCAGTTGAAAACACGTGGCCTGTGGGATGAAGTGATGGTGAACGACCTCAAGTACTTCGACGGCTCGGTCGCCCAGATCGACCGGATTCCGGATGACCTCAAGCAGCTGTTCCAGACCGCGTTTGAAATGGACCCGCGCTGGCTGGTGGAAGCGGCGGCACGGCGCCAGAAATGGATCGACCAGGCCCAGAGCCTGAACCTGTACATGGCCGAGCCATCCGGCAAGACGCTGGATAACCTGTACAAGCTGGCCTGGACCCGTGGTCTGAAGACCACCTATTACCTGCGCTCACTTGGCGCGACCCAAATGGAGAAGATCTCACTGAAGTCGTCGCAGGCGGACGCGACATCCAATGCCTCGACGGAGGCGAACCTGGCGGATGAGCCGACTGAAAAATTCTGTTCCATTCTCGACCCTGATTGCGAGGCCTGCCAATGAGCGCGACGAATCTCAACCAGCAAAGCACGTCGTTACCTAATTGGGACGATCCCCTGGCGACGGCGATTCCGCCGCTACGCCCGGCAAAGACAGCGCGCATCAACCAGTCTGAGGCGACAAAGCCGGCGAGCGTGCCGATAACGGTGAGCGTGCCGGGAGCGGAAGAGGCACTAAAGCCCATTAATCCCAACGACAAGCGGGTGATCAACGGTCTGACCGACATTAACCAATTGGCGCCGTTCAAGTACCCCTGGGCCTGGGAATTCTTCCTCAACGCCAACAAGAATCACTGGACGCCCCTGGACATCAACATGTCCCAGGACGTACACGACTATCACCACAAACTGACGCTGGAAGAGCGTCATGTGTACGAGAACGTGCTGGCCTATCTGACCACCTCGGACATTCTCGCCATGCGCAACATCGGTCTGGCGGTGATGGAGAAGATGAGTGCGCCGGAACTTCAGATCTACCAGGCCCGGCAGGTTTACGAGGAGGCTCTGCACACCTGGACTTATCAGCACTGTATCGAGACCATCGGCCTCGACCAGAGCGAGATCTATAACCGTTATCGGGTGGTGCCCGCCATCTACCGCAAGATCAAGATGGGCAACGAACGCCTCAATTCGATCCTCACCACGAACATCGACCTGCGTAACCGCGACGATCTGGAGCAGTTCGTCATGGCCTATCTGTTCTTCGCCGGCGTGTTCGAGGGCTGCTGGTTCTACAACGGCTTCAGTCCCATTTTTGCCCTACAGCGGCGCGGCCTGATGAAAGGTACTGGCGAACAGCTGCAATACATCATGCGGGACGAAGTCATGCACTGCGCCTTTGGGATCCGAGTGGTCCGCCAGATCCTGCAGGAAGAAGGGATCACCCTGGACCCGAAAGCGCTGGAGCGGATGTGGCAGGAAGCGGAAGCGGCGGAGCAAGGCTACGCCCAATATTTGCTCAAGGAGCCGATTCTGGGCTATTCCGCTCAGGACCATATCGAGCAGTTCCGCTTTATCGCCAACCGCCGCGCAAAGCAGCTCAAGATCGCGGAACCCTTCCCCGGTGCAAGCAACGCCTTGCCTTGGCTCGACGAACAAG
>CAYXVO010000474.1:0-2692 GCA_964467875.1 uncultured Pseudomonadales bacterium
GCAGGCCTGCATGGACGGCTACGAAGTCGTCTCCCCCTATAACAACGGTATCAATACCGGCCGCATGGAAGACATCAATCAGGAACTGCTGGCCACGACCGACCTGATCGTCACCACTACCGGTAACGTGGACGTGTGCGACAAGAACATGCTGCAGGCGCTGAAGCGTGCGGCGGTGGTCTGCAACATCGGTCACTTCGACTCCGAGATCGACACTGCGTTCATGCGCAAGACCTGGGAGTGGGAAGAGGTCAAGCCACAGGTGCACAAGGTCTACCGCAACAAGGCGGAGAATGATTACCTGATTATTCTGTCCGAGGGCCGCCTGGTGAACCTGGGTAACGCCACCGGTCACCCCTCGCGCATCATGGACGGCTCCTTTGCCAACCAGGTACTGGCCCAGATCTACCTGTACGAAGGCCGCTTTGCCGAGCTGCCCACGGAACAAAAGGTCAACGGCATCTACGTTAAGATCCTGCCCAAGGAACTGGACGAAGAAGTGGCGCGCTGCATGGTGGAAGGCTTCAATGGCGTGATCACCAAGATGACTGATCGCCAGTCTGACTACATCGGTGTACCGGTGGAAGGTCCGTTCAAGCCGGATAGCTATAAGTACTAAGTACTGTGCTGCATCCTTTCCCAAGGCATGCACACACTTGGTTCCCTCTCCCCTCGCGGGAGAGGGTTAGGGAGAGGGGGCAGCGGCGCAGCCGCTTAAAACCCGGTGTATGCATGCTTTCACCCTCTCCCCGGCCCTCTCCCGTCAAGGGAGAGGGAGTTACTACGACGTTTCCGCAAATTTCGCGGAAGCGCGCCTAAACTCGATTTCCAAATTTCTTCGGGTGCCGTCATGGAATCACAAAATCAGTTCAAGCGCCGTTTCAGCTTCGAGTTCTTCCCGCCCAAAACACCGGAAGGCATGAACAAGCTACAAACGGTACGCGATGAGTTAGCCAGCCACGGTCCCGACTTCTTTTCCGTGACTTACGGTGCCGGCGGCTCGACCCAGGAGCGCACCATCGAGACGGTGCTGAAGTTCCATGGCCAGGGCATCTCCACCGCGCCGCACCTGTCCTGCATCGGGGCGACCCGGGACAGCCTCAAGGAATTGCTCCAGCTCTACGTGGACAACGGCATCAACCGTATCGTGGCCCTGCGCGGCGACCTGCCGTCCGGCATGGGCGCGCCCGGCGAGCTGCGCTATGCCAATGAGCTGGTGGCGTTCATCAGGGAACAAACCGGCGATCATTTCAACATTGAAGTCGCCGCCTATCCAGAGTTCCATCCCCAGGCGGCCAACGCCGAGGCGGACCTGGTGAACTTCAAACGCAAGGTCGATGCCGGCGCCAACAGCGCCATCACCCAGTATTTCTTCAACATCGACAGCTATTTCCATTTCGTCGAGCGCTGCGAACGCATGGGCATTCGGATTCCGATTGTGCCGGGCATCATGCCCATTACCAATTACAGCAAACTGGCGCGCTTCTCTGATGCCTGTGGCGCGGAAATCCCCCGCTGGATCCGCAAGCAACTGGAAGCCTACGCTGACGATAGCGAAAGCATTACCGCGTTCGGCACCGAGGTCATCACCCGCATGTGCGAACAGCTTCTGGCCGCTGGCGCGCCCGGGCTGCACTTCTACACACTGAACCAGGCCGAACCCAGCCTGGCCGTCTGGGAGCGCCTGGGGATCGGTCAGAAAATTTCCTTCTAACCGCACCCTCCCCGTTCGCGCCACTTCAGAGCCTTGAAGCGGCGCGAGCGATTCTACCGCCACCCCCTTCTTTACTTGCTATTGCCGCCCTTCCCTTTTTATCATCAGGCCCACTTGAGCGGTGGCGCCCGGATGTTTCACCTATAAAATCCAGCCCTGGCATACCCGCCCATTCCCAGCACCGGAGTTGCCATGTCGGATTTAAATGCCCAACTCATGCAACGCGACCTGCGCGCGCTGTGGCATCCCTGCACCCAGATGAAAGACCACGAACAGTTGCCGGTCATTCCAATCCGGCGCGGCGAAGGGGTCTGGCTGGAGGATTTCGATGGCAACCGTTACATCGACGCGGTCAGCTCCTGGTGGGTCAACCTGTTTGGTCACTGCAATCCGCGCATCAATGCCGCCGTCAAACAGCAGGTCGACGAACTTGAGCACGTGATTCTCGCTGGATTCACCCACCAGCCCATCATTGAGCTGGCCGAACGCCTGACGGAGATTGCGCCGCCCGGATTGAGCAAGTGTTTCTTCGCCGATAACGGCTCGGCGGCGGTGGAAGTGGCCGTCAAAATGAGCTTTCATGCCTGGCGCAACCAGGGATTCAGCCGCAAGCGCAAGTTCGTCAACCTGGCCAACAGCTACCACGGCGAAACTTTGGGCGCATTGGCCATGGGTGACGTGGCGCTGTACAAGGAGACCTATGAACCCTTGCTGATGGAGGTGATCACCGCCCCCAGTCCGGACTGCTTTCATCGGGAGCCGGGCGAGTCCTGGGAGGATTACAGCCGGCGCCAGTTTGAGGCGATGGAGCAGATTCTCGCCACCCAGGCTGATGAAATCTGCGCGGTCATCGTGGAGCCGTTGGTCCAGTGCGCCGGCTCCATGCGCATGTATCATCCGATTTATCTGACCCTGCTACGCGAGGCCTGCGACCGTTATGGCGTCCATCTGATCGCCGATGAAATCGCGGTGGGGTTT
>CAYXVO010000475.1:0-2677 GCA_964467875.1 uncultured Pseudomonadales bacterium
ATGCCAGTACCGATGATCAGCGCGGGCAGCAGAAGCCCCGCGTATTCCAGCCCCAGTTCCGACACCGAACCCAGCAGCCAGAACACCAACTCCTGCATGGCATAGGGACTTGGCGCGAAATTGAGCACCGTGGCCAAGGCCGCACCGGCAATGGTGGAAATCGCCAGCCCCGCCATGATGACCATGGCACCCCGGGTGGGCCCCGCCAGATACAGCATCAGCAACAGCGTCACGCCGGCGCCCACCAGCCCCGCCAAGGCCGGTGCCAGGGCACCGGCGGCGGGAAACAGGCCGAAATAGAACACCGATGCCGCCCCCAATGCCGCCCCTTGGCTGGCGCCCGTCAAACTCGGGTCCACCAGGGGGTTGCGCAACAGGCCCTGCAGGGCCGCACCCGCTATCCCCAGCGCCGCGCCCACGGCCAGGGCAATCAGCGTTCGGGGCAGGCGGATATCGCCAACGATGGTGGCCGCGAAGCTCTCATGGCCCGCCATCCAATCAAGCAGGCCAGACCACACCGGGATCGAAACGGAACCCGCCGCCAGGGACAACCAGGCAACGACCAGCAGGCCAACCGCCAGAACAGGGGTGATCAGTTTTTCCACGGGTTCAGTCTTTCCACTGCTTTAATTGCTCCACCAACTGCCATGTCCAGGGGCCGGGACATTCCCAGCGCCAAGAGTCTGTTTCAACCCATTTGTGCGCGGGAATGCTCTTCTTCAACGCCGGATGCTCGGCAAACCGGTTGGCGAGCGCCCGACTGTCCGGCGCCGACCAGACGATCGCATCCGGCGGATCCATGACCACCGCTTCCAGATCGAGCGCGGCATAGCCTTCGTGACGCAGATAATTCTGCCAGCCCGCCTGCCGGATCAGCTGATCCTCAAAGGTACCACGACCGGTGCCGACGCCGTTGGCGCCCAGCAACAACAACCTGGGCGCGTCGGCCGGGGGCGCCACCGGTGGCGGCGCCGGGGTCGCCAGTGTCTCGGGCAACTCCAATAGGGCCAGCACCTGCCGCTCATACTGCTCCACGTCGGCAAAGGTCTGCGGCAAATCCACAACGGCTACCCGCACGCCCAATTCCCGCAGGCGCCGTCTCAACATGAACGCATTGTATTGGCCCGCCAGCACCAGATCCGGTTTCAGCTGGTAGATCTGCTCCAGGCTGCCATCATGGGTCGGCCAGCCAGTGCGGGCCACCGGCAACGGGTATTGCCGGTACAACGGCGAAAAGACCACATCCCGGCCAGGCGCCAGGTGATACGCCAGCAGCCAGTCCATGCACATGTCCAACGAGACAATGCGTCCGGGCGTGCTGGCGGCGGCCGGCAAGGCCCCCATGACCAGCACAGCCATCCCCATGACCAACACAGCCATAAGCAGTCTGGGCGCCCGCCTCATGTATTAGTCCTTCCTGCGGATCAACGGAGATCCGGCTGCCACAACAGAGACAGCATCGCCGTGCGGCCGGCTTCCCGGTATGGATGATTGGTGGAACTGAAATCAACCGGATCAAACACACTATAGAGGGATTCGCTGTAATCCTTGTCCAGCACATTATCCACCTTAAGCGCTATCCGCAGGCTTGCGTGGGCCTGCCAGGTAGCCCGAAGTCCGAGCAGTCCATAGCCTCGAATCTCGTTCGCGTTGGCCGGATCATCCCAACTGCGACTGACCAACTGCCAGTTCCCACCGACCGAAAAATTGCCAAAGATACGGTCAAGATCCAGATTGAGCGTACGCTTGGAGCGGCGGTTCAGGAGTTTGTCGGTTTCCCGGTCCACCGGATTGATGATGCTGGCTTCAATGGTTCCCTGCCAGTCCTGCCATTGATGGCGCAGGGCAACTTCCAGCCCATTGATACGGGCCGATCCGATGTTCTGGGGGGTGAAGCTGGCGTCCGTGACAATGGCGTCTTTCAGATCCGTGCGGTACACCGAGGTTTGCAGATGAGTGGTGGCGCCGAGCTGGCTGCGCCACTGCAGCTCATAGGTTTTCGAACGTTCCGGCTTGAGATCCGGATTGTCATAACCCGGATAGTAAAGGTCGACGAAGGTAGGCGCCCGGAAGCCCTCGCCATAGGACAAAACGAGCTTGTTCTGCGGACTCAGCGGCAGGATCAAGGCGCCATTCCAACTGTTCTCACTGCCAAAGACTTCGTTGTCGTCGTGGCGCAGCCCCAGCTCTGTCGAAAAATGCTCGCCATCATACTGGTGCTGGATAAACGCAGCCCGGTTCCAGCGCTCGGTTTCGGCGAACCCGACGCCGCCACTGAGTGCCTCGTCATACCAGTCCGCCCCCACAAGCAACGCCTGGTTATCCGCCACGGCCAGGGTATTTATCAATGTCGCGGAATCACGGTAAGTGTTGAAATTGCTCTTATCAGCAACATCATCAAACTTATTGAAGCGACGGCTTTCCAGGCGCCCCAGATCCAGGCGCACCTGCCAGATGTCCGTCACCCGAAGGTCCGTATAGAGCGCAAACGTGCTCAGTTGGAAGTCGTCATAAGGATAAGCGCCCGGCCAGGCATTGTCGTACTCGGATTCGCCACGCTGATCCAGAACGTTCAGGCCGGCCTCAAGCCAGTCACTGAATTGGTGGCTAAGAGCAAGACTAACGGAGTCATTGCGATAGGCGTCGCGGTCGCCGTCGGCACCAGTGTCGGGATGGG
>CAYXVO010000476.1:0-2677 GCA_964467875.1 uncultured Pseudomonadales bacterium
TAGCGCCAAGCGAGGAACTGGTGCGAATATCGAGGCCGGCAGCAGCTATGGATGTAGATGATAGAACGAGAAAAACGACGGACAAAACCGCTGAAGACAGCTTACCTACGCGCATTGGCACCCTTACCCCAGACATCCTACAACGGGCTAAGTAAGCAGAAGACGCAGGTACACCAAGACAGACAGCTTAGGAAAGATTAAGGCAGTGCAAAAAGGTCTGCACTGATAGGAAAGAGCTAACACCGCCGCATATGGGCAGGATTGGGAAACAGCTCTTCCCTGCCTAAGCCTTCTGTTGTGATGCGCACTCCATAAACTGCACTACAAGCTCCAAGAAAATCATTCGCATAGTCCATGACTATTCACTCTATGCCTCTTGCGAGTTCATAGAAGACGGATCTTATACGGATACGAAAGTTTACGTTGTATAAAAAAAATAACAACAAAATATTCCGCTTTCCTTGAAAAATCCTCAGCCTAGGTATAGCGAAGTGCGGAGAGCAAATAAAGTGAACGCTTTTGCATTCACGTTGCCCAGCGCGAGCCTCTATGCGCCTCGATCAAAAGCATCGTTTTAATTGGAGTGGTTGGTGGGGCCGGATTAGAAGACGGCTGCGCCAAATAAAAACGCCCTCCAATGGAGGGCGCTCTAGATGTGGCAAAGGTAACCGGGATTATTCCACCGTCACCGACTTCGCCAGGTTGCGCGGCTGATCCACATCCGTGCCCTTGAGCACCGCCACGTGGTAAGACAGCAACTGCAGCGGAACCGTGTACAGGATCGGCGCCAGAATCTCGTGGATGCGGGGCACCGGGATGATGTGCACGCCGTCCTCTTCCTGCAGCTGGGCTTCCTTGTCGGCGAACACGTAGAGCTCGCCGCCCCGGGCCCGCACTTCCTGCAGGTTGGACTTGAGCTTCTCCAGCAGTTCATTGTGGGGCGCCACGGTAATGACCGGCATGTCCGCGTCGACCAGGGCCAGCGGGCCATGCTTGAGCTCACCGGCGGGATAGGCTTCCGCGTGGATGTAGGAGATCTCCTTGAGCTTGAGGGCCCCTTCCATGGCCACGGGACACAGCGAGCCGCGGCCCAGGAACAGGCTGTGATGCTTGTCGGCGAAGCGCTCGGACAGCTTTTCGATGACCGGATCCAGGTCCAGGCTCTGCTGCAGCAGGCCGGGCAGCTGTTTCATGGCGCCAACGATTTCCGCTTCCTTCTCGGCACTGAGACCGGTGCGTCGCGCCAGGGCCAGGGTCACAATTAACAAGGCGACCAACTGAGTGGTGAAGGCCTTGGTGGAGGCCACGCCAATTTCCGGACCGGCCTGGGTCATGATTACCAGGTCCGACTCCCGCACCAGGGAACTGCCCGGTACGTTACAGATGGCCAGCGCGGCCTTGAATCCCGCCTGCTTGGCCTGACGCAAGGCGGCCAGGGTGTCGGCGGTTTCGCCGGACTGGGAGATGGTGACGAACAGGCAGTCCTTCTGCACCACGTGCTTGCGGTAACGGTATTCGCTCGCCACCTCAACCTGGCAGGGAATGCCCGCCAGCTCCTCGATCCAGTAGCGGGCAACCATGCCCGCGTGATAGCTGGTGCCACAGGCAACGATCTGTACGCAACCGACGCCGTCGAGGATTTCCTTGGCCTGGGTGCCGAGCGCCTGCTCCAGCACACGGGTGTCGCTGAGGCGGCCTTCCATGGTGGCTTTCACCACCCGGGGCTGCTCGTAGATTTCCTTGAGCATGAAATGGCGGAACTCGCCTTTCTCGGTCGCCTCAAGGCTGTGTTCAAAGCGGGTGATCGCGCGCCGTACGGGCTCGCCCTGCTTGTCCCAGACGCGGATGCTTTCCAGCGTGACTTCAGCCACATCGCCTTCGTCCAGAAACAGGAAGCGGTCCGTCACCGGCAACAGTGCCAGTTGGTCGGAGGAGATGAAGTTCTCACCGATACCCACGCCAATCACCAGAGGGCTCCCCTCACGGGCGCAGACGATGCGATTGGGCTCACCGGAATGCACCACGCCCAGGGCAAACGCGCCCTTGAGCCGGGTAACCGCCTGCTGCAGTGCAACCAGAAGATCCTTACCCTGCTTCAGGTAAGTGTCGAGCAGATGGCCGACGACTTCACTGTCGGTTTCCGAGGTAAAGACGTAACCCTGCTGTTTCAGTTCCTGGCGCAGCTCTTCGTAGTTCTCGATGATGCCGTTGTGGACCACGGCCAGTTCGTCCCCGGACATATGGGGGTGGGCGTTGGTGACACTGGGCTTGCCGTGGGTGGCCCAACGGGTGTGGGCGATGCCGATCCGACCAGGCAACGGGGACTTATCAATGAACGCGCCCAGAGCCGCGACTTTTCCTACTTCGCGGGCCCGGCCCAGGCGGCCTTCCGGTGCGATCACCGCCATGCCGGCAGAGTCGTAGCCCCGGTATTCCAGTCGCTTGAGTCCTTCCAAGAGTATTGCCGATACTTCCCGTTGCGCGACTGCGCCTACAATGCCACACATGTTGGGATTCCTATGCTGATAAGCGGTTCATCTAAAAGTGATACGCGATTCAATTAACGTTCGGCCCGCCATCCAGTGGCGAGTCACTCATGATTTCTTCTTGGTGGGACGCTGCCAGCCGCTGATATTGCGTTGCTGACCACGGACAACCGCCAGTTGGTCCGCCGCCA
>CAYXVO010000477.1:0-2665 GCA_964467875.1 uncultured Pseudomonadales bacterium
ACTGTTCGATACCTTGATTGCAACCTTCCGTTAAGCGGCATCGGTCCGTTTTGCAGCAAATGAGATAGGGCGGGAGATCAGGTTATGCGTATATCCACCCAACAGATGTTCGGGCGTGGCCTGGAAAGCATGCAGGACGTCAACAGCCAGTTGCAGAAGACGCAAATGCAGATCTCCACTGGCAAGCGCCTGTTGACGCCGAGTGACGATCCCGTCGCCTCGGCGCGCGTTGTGCAGCTTAACCAGGAGTTGTCTCTGAACAAGCAATATCAGAGCAATATCGACATGGCGGAGAACCGATTGACCCTGCAGGATGATCTGCTGGGTAGTGTCAACGACATTTTGTATCGTGTCCGGGAGCTGACAACCCAAGCGGGTAACGGAGCCTTGAGTCCGGAAGACAAGAACACGATTGCCGCCGAGCTACGCCAGCGTCTCGACCAGTTGGCGGGTATGATGAATTCCAAGGATGCCAGTGGCGAATTCATGTTTGCGGGCTATCAGGGCAAGCAGGCGCCGTTTGTGAAGGATGTGTCTGGCCACTACCGCTATCAGGGCGACGAAGGGCAGCGCTATATCCAGGTGGACAAGAGCGTGACGGTAGCCACCAGTGAGAACGGCAAGAGCCTGTTCATGGATGTGCCCAGTGCGCAGAAAGCCTTTACCACAAGTGCCAGTCCAGCCAACACCGCGCAACCGCCGGCGACCATTTCGACGGGTCAGATTGTCGATCAGGAGGCGTTCGAGGCTATCTATCCGGATCGCCTGGTGGTTGAATTCGAGCCTGGTGGAACCGATTATTCGATCAAGCTCGCATCCAACAACAAAGTGCTGGTTTCCAGTCAGCCTTATGTACAGGGTGCAACCATCAGCGTTGCCGGCGTTCATTTCGAGATCGATGGTCAGCCACGGGAGAAAGATAGCTTTTTTATAGAGACAACCCCTAAGCAAGGCTTGCTGACCACAGTGGAAAAGCTGATTTATGGGCTGGAGCATGTCGTGCCCGGCGAGGAAGGACAGAAGGTATTTTCCTCCCTGCTCGATAACACGCTGGTGAATCTGAAAAATGCCGAGACGGCGATTCTTGATACCCGTGGCCGAATTGGCGCCCGCCTCAATGTGATCGAGAGCACCCGGGAGATGCACGCAGACGTTGCGGTTCTGAGCAAGGGCGTTTTGTCAGAGCTACAGGATCTGGACTACGCCGAGGCGGTGAGTCGGATGTCGATGGAAAGTTTTGTGTTGCAGGCTGCGCAACAGACTTATACGCGAGTAACAGGGCTTACTTTGTTCGACCAGTTGTAAGGCGGCTTGACTCCTTATGAAGGCGTTCCGATGCGGTGGTGTGGGCACCGCGCGTAATGTTGTGCGTTCCACAAAATCACGGATCGATTCGCCTCGGGGATTGCAATTTGAACCCATTCACAGTTAACTCGGGAGCGTTGGCACCATCTAGGGAGATTCGCTGAATGTTCAAACCGCTGTTCGCCGTTGTGCTTGCTTCAACCATGGCCGCGTGCAGTGGGGGAGGATCGTCGGATGGACCTGCACCGGAAGTTAATGCGAATCCCGCCGGTATCTGGCGCGGCACCCTGACCGACTTGCTGCAGTCCGAATCAGACCCCCAGGGCGCTGCACACGATTTGTTCGTGATGGCGGATGCTGACGGCTATGTTCGCATTATCTCCGACAATGCTGTTGGTGTGTTTTTTGGCCGCGGCAAGCTGGACAGCATCGAGGGTAACGAGTTTCGTGGCCACTTGGATGTCTATTCGTTCAGCCCGACCTCGACACCGGATAAACCTGATCCGAACCCTAAACAATTGCGTCATTCCAAGATTACTGGCGAGTTGACGACCCAGGGGCAGTGGACCGGAGATCTCGCGTTTAACGATCTGACGCTCTATACCTTCGAGGCGACGTTTGATGCGGCTGAGTCCCTGAAAGGAGCGTCCGTGGAGATGCTGGCCGGGGCTGGAGTCTTTGCCGGTCAGTCCGTGAATGAAGGGGAGACCATAACCCTGGCCTTTCAGACCGGTACCTTTACCGGATATGACCAGTCCTGTAGCTATCGTGGCACGGTGTCGGTGCCCGATAGCACCTATAACCTCTATGAATTTAGTCTTCTGATCGAAGACTTGAATAGCTGCCCCAGTACTTTGCGTAACAAGACCTTTGGCGGCAGGGGCGCACTCGTGGATGAGCACGGTGTCCACACGCTGAAACTACTGGTTAAGAACCGGGAGCAGATTCTGGTGTTCAATCTGCAGCAATAGCTAATAGGCAGTAGGAAGCGCTAAGCAAAAGGAAGCTTTAAGTAAAAGAAGCAAGAAGCACTAAACAGTTAGAAAGCATAAGCCTGAGTGACTGCCGCCGCTCAGTGTGACCGCAAGTATTCCCATTCCCGCTTTATCCACTTCGCTTAAACCACGGGTCCTGCTTCTGTGGTTAATGTACGTCTGTTGCTAATGGAACTGACGCTAAATTCAGGTTCGGCGCTGTGGCTCAGACTCGGTCCGCAATTCACACGCGCCACATGATTCACGCCCGACGCTTTGATTCTCGTGAGCATCCAGAGAATGTTTCACTGTGGGTGGAGTAGGGGGGGGCTACGGTTGAAATATTCGAGGGGAGGTGTACGAACGAACTAAAATCTGGGTGGTAG
>CAYXVO010000478.1:0-2654 GCA_964467875.1 uncultured Pseudomonadales bacterium
AGGACTCAGCGGCCTTAGGGCACAGGCTCAGAAGCTCGATGTCATCGGCAACAATATTGCCAACGCGGGCACCGTGGGCTTCAAGTCTTCCACGGTATCGTTTGCGGACGTCTACGCCACTTCGCGCGTGGGCCTCGGTACCCAAGTGGCAGCGGTGAACCAGAACTTCGGTATCGGTTCGATCTCCAGCACCGGCGGCCAGTTCGACATGGCCATCGATGGTGCCAGTGGGCTGTTTCGTGTCATGGATACCAACGACAACGTACTCTATACCCGCAACGGTGAATTCAGCGCGAACAAGGAAGGTTTTCTTGTCAATGCGCAGGGTTACCGGTTGACCGGGTTTGAAGGAGACTCAACTGCGCCTACCCCGATTCGAGTGCCTACCGGCAATATCGCGCCACAGGAAACTTCACGCATTACTTCGGTGGTCAACGTCGATGCCAACGTTAAGCCGATTGCGGCTGGAGCTGGGGCGGGTACACCTGAAGTGCTGGGCGTGCTTGCAGACAATGGTACTCCCAGCACATCGCATTACTTCCGTGTGGATGCTGCCGGCCAGTACACGTGGGTAGACGCAACTGGAGCGGCGCCCGCCGCAGCGCCCGCCTCGCCGTTTACTGCAGCCGGTGGCCAAGTAATTACGTTCGATGGCGGTGGCCAACCGACCGATATCAACGGGGCGGCGATCACAGACCCAGTCGCCGATCTCGCCGGCATCGTACAAACTGCCTACGCGCCGGCGGTTCCCGCGCCGGGAGGGTTGGCGTTCGACCCGCTTGACCCGGATACTTTCCACCATATGCTTCCGCTGACCGTGTACGATGCGTTGGGGAACCCGCATCAGGTGGCGCAATACTTCATCAAGCGGCCCGGTACACCTGCTCCTTACTGGGAAGTTCAGTACGTCACCACGACTCGCGATACAGCGGGCAACCAGTTGACGCTGACTCCTTCCAGTGCAATCGTGGAGTTCAATAGTCGTGGCGAATTCGTTGCCACCAACCCGGCCGATCTGGCTCTTGCGCTGACACTCGACAATACAATCGCTCCTACCGAGCCTTTGGCGATCCAGATCAACTACGCAGGGTCCACCCAGTTTGCGGGTGCTTTCTCTTATACCTTCGATCAGGACGGTTACCCCACCGGTGAGTATTCCAGCATGTCGATCGGGCCAAATGGTGAAATCGTCGCTGCCTACACCAACGGTGAGACTCAGCTTCAGGGCTATCTTGTGTTGGCCAACTTTACCAACGTGCAAGGTCTGCAGCCTGTAGGCGGCAACGCCTGGCGCGAAAGTTCGGAATCCGGCCAGCCCGTCCTGGGCACGCCCGGAACCAACGGCATGGCGTTGATCAAGGGCCAGGCTCTGGAAGAATCCAACGTAGACATGGGCACTGAATTGGTGAACATGATCATTACTCAGCGCACCTACCAGGCCAATGCGCAGACCATCACGACCCAGAGCGAGGTTCTGCAGACCCTGCTCAACATCCGCTAAGGCGCTGAATGGACCGCATCATCTACACGGCCGCCGGTGGCGCCGCCCGGGTGCTCGAGCACCAGGGCGTCGTCAGCAACAACCTGGCCAATGTCAGTACCGCAGGCTTCCGCGAGGAACTGGCGCTGTATCGGGCCGTGCCGCTGCAGGGGCATAACAGCCTGCCCACGCGTATCAGCACGGTCACGGCCACGACCGCCAACAGTTTCCAGCAAGGGGGCATGGCCGAAACCGGACACGCACTCGATCTTGCTATCCGTGGTGAAGGCTGGTTTGCGGTTCAGACGCCCGATGGCGGCGAAGCCTACACGCGTGCCGGTGAGTTCGCGGTGAATGCTCAAAACCTGCTGGTCACGCAATCCGGCATGCCAGTTCTGTCTGCCGATGGTGCTGCCATCGAAATTCCCGAGGGCGGCACACTCACTTTTTCTGATGATGGTCAGATTACCGTACTGGGTGCCGGCGACAATCCCAACGACATTCAGAACATCGGTATGGTGAAGTTGGTAAACCCACCAGCGGAAGAACTGGTTCGCGGCGACGATGGCCTGTTCCGCGTGGCGGATGGCAACATCGCCCAGCCCGATCCTCAGGTTCGCCTGGTGTCGGGTTTCGTGGAACGCAGCAACGTGAACCCTGCGGAAGCCATGGTCAGCATGATTGCGAACGCGCGTCTGTTCGACATGCAGATGCAGGTCATCAAAGAAGCCACGACCAACGCTGAGCGTGCCAACGGCATTCTATCCGCCCAGTAATCAAATATAGCTAGAACCGGCCCAAGCGGCCCGATAGGAAATCCGACATGATCCGTTCCCTCTGGATAGGCAAGACCGGCCTGGAAACGCAGCAGACCAGTCTCGACGTCATTTCCAACAACCTTGCCAACGTCAGCACGGCCGGCTTCAAACGCACGCGCCCCGTCTTTGAAGACCTGATGTATCAAACGATGCGCCAACCCGGCGCCCAAGTGGGCGCGGCCAACCAATTGCCCTCGGGTCTGCAGCTCGGCTCTGGCGTGCGCACCGTCGCTACCGAGCGCATTCACACGCAGGGCAACCTGCAAAATACCGGCAACAGTCTTGATGTCGCCATTCAAGGCAAGGGTTTTCTGGAAGTGGAACTGCCCGATGGCACCTTTGGCTATACACGCGAC
>CAYXVO010000479.1:0-2644 GCA_964467875.1 uncultured Pseudomonadales bacterium
AAGGCGATTGAGTTCTACGAACTGAACGCCAAGCGAACACGGGAAGGTGTTTATGACGAGTGGGTCAAGGAGAGCTTTGGCGCACTGAGCAACATGGTACCTGCGAGATACAACAAGAATGAGATGCACGTTGATGTGGTTTCCGAGCTTCGTTAAGCGGGTGCGCCTTCCAGCGCTGATGCTTGGGCTTCTGGTGCTGAATGGCTGTGCCGGATTGAAATCCGTGCCAGAGCCTTCGGTGCAAGCAGAGGTGTCTGCTCATTTGCAAGACAGGCATCGGCAGGCGTTGGCGGCAATGGAGCAGGGTGATCAAGGTCTGGCTCAGACGATATGGCAGGAGATGATCAACTTGCAGCCGACTCTGGTCGTGCCTTACGTCAATCTTGGCTTGCTGGCGGAGCGCCAGGGGGACAAGGACTCCGCCAAGGCGTGGTATGAGAAAGCGCTGACAGCGGATGCCACCCAGCCAGAGGCATTGAACCAGCTTGGTGTGCTTTACCGCGAGGATGGTCAGTTCGAGAAGGCCCTGGATTATTACCGGCGAGCTCTGGCGGCCAATGATCAGCTACCACAGGTGCATTACAACCTGGGTATTCTCTATGACCTTTACCTGGCTGATTATCAGCAAGCGATTACCCATTACGAACAGTATCAGACGCTGCGTGACGGTAAGGATGAGGATGTGGCGCGCTGGATCATTGATCTGAAACGCCGCGCGCAGTAAGAGCGTAATAAAAAGCGCAATAAGGGTCTATGCTATGAGACTTACATGGGTAATGCGGGAGCTCTGCTCGATAGTGTTCACTAGGATCCTGGCAGCCAGACTGGTTAGTCGGACGAGTGTTCGATCCGTTACGGTGCGCCGTGCTGCGGCCCTTTTGTGTGGTGGGGCTCTCTTGCGTGGCGTGGCTCTCTTGCGTGGCGCGGCTATCTTAGTTGCGGCGTCGGTGTTCGTTATGCCTGTGTTCGTGGCGCCGGTTGAGGCCCGTGACGGCGTCACCCGTCAACGTATTGAGGGCTCGGTAATCAAGGGCAGCCAGGAGCAGCCAAAGGTTCTGTATATCGTGCCCTGGCAGTTGCCAAAAAGTCCATCGCTGGACGTGCCACCGCCCGAATCAGAGATAGACGGCGTGCTGGAACCTGTGGAGCGTGATTTTTATCGCCAAAGCCTGTATTTTCGGCGCCACTTGAAAATTGGTGTCCTGCCGGATAGTCAGTAGCCATCAGATTGTTTGCCTAAGGTGCCATTGCTGGCGCTGGCAATCATTCCACCAATGACGATGACCTCGTAACTTTAACAAGATATTTATTCTGCAAGTTCAAGGAGCAGCGAAAAGATGTTCGAAACAATGGTACGTTTTTTTCAGGAAGGTGGGCTGTTCATGTACCCCATTGCAGTGGTGCTGGTGCTGGGCGTAGCCATATCCCTTGAGCGATACATTTATCTGTCGGTTGCGAAGCGGACCAATCGCAAGGCCTTTGACCAGCTAATGCCTCTGATCAAGCGTCAGGATTATCGCGGTGCTCTGCACCTGACCAATGATTCAAGCGCGCCCATCAGTGCCATCATCGGTTCCGGTATCAGCCGCCTGCTTAACCGGCAGCCGCGCGATGAAATCGAATACGCGATGGAGGAGGGGTTGATGGACGTGTTACCACGTCTGGAAAAGCGCACGCAGTACCTGGCGACGCTGGCCAACGTGGCAACCCTGCTCGGTCTACTGGGCACCATCATCGGCTTGATCGACGCCTTCAGTGCGGTTGCCAACGCCGATCCGTCCGAGAAAGCGGCCCTGCTTTCCCAGAGCATCTCGGTGGCGATGAACACGACGGCATTCGGATTGATTTCGGCGATTCCGCTACTGCTGCTGCACTCGGTTCTTCAGACCAAGACCAACGAAATCGTCGATAGCTTTGAAATGGCTGGCGTGAAGTTGATGAATGTCATCACCGAGAAAACGATTATCGGAACTGCGCCCAAGAGTACTCCAGGTTCGGCAATTCCACCTTCAGCCATCCCGGCGAGCTGAGTGAGTGGTGAATAAAAGATGAGCAAGCGAAGACAGCATCGCCGGATCACGGGTCCGGCGGATCTGGATATCACCGCCTTCATGAATCTCATGATCGTGCTGGTTCCAGTGCTCTTGATGAACATGGTCTTTGCCCAAACCAGCATTCTTGAGCTGAATTTTCCGACCGGAGAAAGCGCCGGCGTGGTCAGCGAAGACCTGAGGTTGCAAGTCGTGATACAACCAGCGGAACTGGTCGTCGCAGACAATAAGGGTGGCGTCATCAAGCGAATCCCCCACAAGGACGGTGCCCACGATTTTGCGCAGCTACAGTCGGTGATGAAGGAGGTGAAGGGCCGGGTCCCCGAGACTCGTGCGATTACCCTGTTGCCGGTGGCGGATACCTCCTACCAGACTCTGGTGACGACCATGGACCGGGTGCGCTCCTACCAGACGGTGGTGGCCGGGAGTTTGGTGCACGCGGAACTGTTTCCCGATATTTCCATCGCCGATGCGCCAGCTGACGTGGCGGCAGCGGTCGGTGCCGCTGGGAAGGAGGGCACATGAAGCAATCCAGCCGGGCTCGGCGCGCGCAGCGGCATTATCGTCGCAATAGTCCCGGTAGTCTGAATCTG
>CAYXVO010000480.1:0-2638 GCA_964467875.1 uncultured Pseudomonadales bacterium
GTTGTAGACCACCACCAGATGGCGGCGTGAGTCCGGATTGCGCTTGAGCTGATCCATCAGATTGGCGATCTGGTCGATATGACCGCCGCCTGGCGTCGGCCAGCTACGCCATTGATAGCCGTACACCGGGCCCAAATCACCGTTTTCATCGGCCCACTCGTCCCAGATGCTGACCCCGTTTTCCTTGAGATAACGGATATTGGTGTCACCCGACAGAAACCAGAGCAGCTCGTGAATAATCGAGCGCAAGTGCAGCTTCTTGGTGGTGACCATGGGAAACCCAGCCTGCAGGTCAAACCGCATCTGGTAGCCGAAGACACTGCGGGTGCCAGTACCGGTTCGGTCGCTCTTATCGTGCCCGTGGTCACGCACGTGGCGCATCATGTCCAGATATTGCTTCATGAAAGAGTACTCGCTTAACGTTTTCCGGCGGCGCCGGCCTGGAGAGGAGCCGCAGGCTGATCATGCCGGTTCCGATAGGCCAGAATCATCATCACAATGCCGACCAGCACCATGGGCAAGGATAGAACCTGCCCCATGGTTAACCAGTCAAAGGCAAGGTAACCAATGTGGGCGTCCGGCTCGCGGAAGAACTCCGCGATGATCCGGAAACAGCCATAGCAGATCAAGAATAGCCCCGACACGGCCATGCGCGGACGCGACTTGGCCGAGAACCACCAGAGAATGATGAAAAACAGCAGGCCTTCCATCGCAAACTGGTAGAGCTGGGATGGGTGGCGTGCCAGTGCCGCAGGATCGGTGGGAAAGATCATGGCCCAGGGCACGTCGGTCGGGCGCCCCCACAACTCGGCATTAATGAAGTTGCCGATGCGTCCGGCGCCCAGCCCAATCGGCACCAGTGGCGCCACGAAATCGGAGACCTGGAAGAAATTCAGCTTGAGCTTGCGACCATAGAGCCACATCGCCAGGATGACCCCGATCAAGCCGCCATGAAACGACATGCCGCCCTGCCAGATATAGAACAGGGACAAGGGCTCCGCCAGGAAGTCCTGGAAATTGTAGAACAGGATATAGCCAAAGCGCCCACCGAGGATGACCCCCAGCGCCACCCAGAACACCAGGTCGCCCACCTGTTCGCGGGTAAAGGGCGAGTCCGCGCGCCGGGTCCGGTACATGGCCAGCCACCAGCCAGCACCCAGCCCCACCAGATACATGAGGCCGTACCAATGGACCTTGAGCGGACCGAGCGCGATGGCGACCGGATCGATTTGCGGATATTGCAGCATGACAGTCCTCGTCTATTTCAATAAAAGCCGTAGGCGTCCATTTCAGCCCCGGACTCAATAATAATGCTCGGAGTTCGCCCATTCCGGTAAACCCGAACATGGGCCGCCATGGACTCAGGCCCAGGCGGTCCAGAGGAAGCGGACTCCCACCACCACCAGCAGTACAGCGAAAGTACGACGCAGAATCTCCGGTTTCATCTTATGGGCCAGCCGGACACCGAAGCGGGCACAAAACACGCTGGTCAGGGCGATACCCAACAGCGCCGGCCAATAGACAAAACCCGTGGTCCAGGCTGGCAGCAGCGGATTGTTCCAGCCCGCCGCCATGTTGGTCGCCGCACCGGCCAGTGCAATCGGCAAGCCACAGGCAGCGGACGTCGCCACCGCCTGTTGCATGCGCACATTACACCAGGACAGAAACGGCACCGTGAGGGTGCCACCACCAATACCGAAAATTGCCGAGGCCCAGCCAATCCCACCGCCGGCGAGAGCCAGTCCTGGCCAGCCAGGCACATCCCGACTTGGCTTCGGCTTGAGCGCCAGCCACATCTGCACGGCAACCGCGATGGCAAAACAGCCAATCACCACCTGCAGGGTCTGGCCACTCAATGCCAGGGCCGTGTGCACGCCCAGCGCCACCCCCGCCAGAATCCCCAGAGCCATGGGCGCGAATAGATCAAAGCGGACAGCACCGTGCTGATGATGGGAGCGAACCGAGCTCAAGGACGTGAACACAATCGTCGCCAACGAGGTGCCGATCGCCAGATGGACCGCCACTTCCGGCGCAACCCCCTGCAGCCCAAAACTAAAGATCAATGCCGGCACAATGATCAAGCCACCACCGATGCCAAACAGGCCACTTAGCACTCCGGCAATGGCTCCCAGCAGCAAATACGCAGCAAACAACAACATGCTTGGCCTCTACTTTCTTGACCGGCGGTGAACGGCAGCGGTTCCCGCTGTGGGTGATGTCGCCCGGGGAATCTCTCCACCGGGATTCCGGGCGAGCATGTTATCATATTCGCACCAAAGTACTTGCGAGAAACCATCAGCACCAGGCCATGTCATCCCCAATGCCCGTGCCAGATTCTCGCTGTCTTCCTAGGCAGGTTGTACATGTGTCTGATCGTTTGCGCGTACCAGGTTCACCCTGAAGTCCCGCTCATTATTGCCGCCAATCGGGACGAATTCCGCGACCGCCCCACCCGCGCCGCCGAATTCTGGCCCGATCAGCCCGACCTGCTCGGTGGCCGGGATTTATCCCAGGGCGGCACCTGGCTTGGCCTGAGCCGCCAGGGACGCTTGGCCATGGTGACCAATTATCGCAATCCCCACGAAGCCAAGGGCAGCCGCTCGCGGGGCCTGCTGGACAGCCAGTTTCTCCAGCAGGA
>CAYXVO010000481.1:0-223 GCA_964467875.1 uncultured Pseudomonadales bacterium
GTGGGCGAGATGCGTGACCAGGAAACTGTCGAGATCGGTCTGCGCGCCGCCATGACCGGTCACCTGGTTCTCTCCACGCTACACACCAACGACGCCATCAGCAGTTCGCTACGCCTGATCGACATGGGTGCCGAGCCGTTCCTGGTGGCGAGCGCGTTGCATGGGGTGCTGGCCCAACGCCTGATTCGCAAAGCCTGCGACCACTGCAAGGCACCTTATCAGC
>CAYXVO010000481.1:233-2636 GCA_964467875.1 uncultured Pseudomonadales bacterium
TGCTCGCGAGCAAATCTGGCTGCGCAACCTGGTGCGTGATGAGGCGCCATTGCCGGACCAGTTCGTCAAGGGCAGCGGCTGTTATCAGTGCAGCAACACGGGCTACAAGGGGCGCCTTGGCGTCTACGAACTGCTGGAGATGAACGGCGAGCTGTTGGACGCCCTGCGCCGTAACGACTCAGCCCGCTTCGAACAGGTGGCGAAGGCCGACCCCCATTATCGTCCGCTGGCGTTGTGCGCGCTGGACTATGCCAAACAAGGCGTGACCACGCTGGATGAGGTGTTCCGACTCTCGGCCACGCTTGAGGAGTCCGAGAGTGATTAACGGGCACCAGCACGACCTGCCGGATCAGGCGCACTAATCATGGCTCAGTTCAGCTATAAGGGGCGAGATGCCAGTGGCACCTTGGTGCAGGGCACACTTGAGGGCGCAAGCAGCGAGTCCGTGGCGGGTGATCTGACCCGACGTGGAATTACGCCCATTCAGATCAGCGAGCAGGCTGCCACGCCGAGCGGTGGCGACGATGTGTTTGCCGCGCTGCGCGCGCTGCCGTTGTTCCAGCCAAAGGTCACCTTGGACGACCTGATCCTTTTCTGCCGGCAGATGTACGCCTTGACCAAGGCGGGCATTCCCATTATTCGGGCCATGAAAGGGCTCGCCGATTCGACCCGTTCCGTTGCACTGAAAGAGGCGTTGCTGGATGTGGTGCGGCGCCTGGAGTCGGGCGTCAACCTGGCGGCCTGTATGCAGGCGCACCCGCGGATCTTCGATGATCTGCTGGTTTCCATGATTCACGTGGGCGAAAACACCGGTAAGTTGGAAGAGGCCTTCAAGCAACTGGCCGCGAACCTGGAGCTGGAGCGGGACACGCGCAAACGGGTCAAGCAGGCCCTGCGCTATCCAACCATGGTCATGTCCGCCCTGGGCGTGGCGCTGGCGGTCATCAACCTGTTCGTGATTCCGGCCTTTGCCGGCGTGTTCAAGAAGCTGGGCGCGGACCTGCCGTTGCCAACCCAGTTGCTGGTGGCCTCCTCCAATTTCTTCGTCAATTACTGGTGGCTGGTACTCGTCCTGCTGATCGGCGCCGGTTATGGCTTTGCCGTTTGGACCAAGACCGAAAACGGCCGCTACCAGTGGGATCGCTTCAAGCTGCGCATACCGGTGCTGGGGATTTTGTTTGAAAAGATTGCCCTGTCTCGCTTCAGCCGCAACTTCGCCATGATGCTGGGCGCCGGCATGCCGCTTATTCCCGCCTTGGCTCTGGTGTCAGATGCGGTCGACAACCATTACGTGGGCAAGGCGATTCTCTCCATGAAGGCGGGCATCGAACGAGGTGACAGCATGCTGCGCACCGCCACCGCCACCGGTCTGTTTTCACCGCTGGTATTGCAGATGCTGGCGGTGGGTGAGGAGACCGGCCAGATTGACCAACTGCTGCTGGAGGTGGCCGATTTTTACGATGAAGAAATCGACTACGGCGTCAAACGCCTGGCGGATGCCATTGAACCTATTCTGATCGTGGCCATGGGCGTGCTGGTGCTGATTCTCGCGCTCGGCGTGTTCCTACCCATCTGGGACATGGGCCAGGCGGCGATCAAGCGCTAATCGGATCGCCCAATCAAATAGAGGGAGACAGGTTGATTGCTTGAGAGGGATAGAGCCACCAACAAGATCGCAACATGACTTTACGTAAAGTTACCGATGTGTACTTGAACGGTATCTATACTCCATAAACAAAGACGAACAACGCGGAGACGCACCAAAATGAAGAAGCAAGCTGGTTTCACCATGATCGAGCTGGTGATGGTAATTGTGATCCTGGGGATTCTGGCGGCGTTTGCGTTGCCGCGGTTCGCGGATCTGGGTGGCGAAGCACGCGCTGCGTCCATCAATGCACTGGCGGGGGCCATCAAGTCGGCTGCTGTAATCAGCCATGCCCAGCAGCTGGCATCGAGTGGTGGCGCTAACGATAACGCCAAGCTTGATGGGGCGGATATCACCATGATCAATGGCTATCCCACTGCCGATGCTGACGGCATCGTGGCGGCTGCCCAAATCAGCGGCGACGACTATGAGACGACGGGCGGCGGTGCCGCTGCAGGTGCGGCAATTACCTTCACCATTAACGGGACTGCCGCTGGTAAGTGTCAGGTGGTTTATACCGCACCCGCCGCTGCCGCAAGCACTTATACCGTTGCCGTGGATCGCGACTGCTAAGACGGCATCGTCGTGCCGAGCTTGCTGAGCCGTGGTATTTTTTCGGTCTGACAACGGCGGCTTCACCCTGATCGAACTGATCATGGTGCTGGTCGTCATCGGCATTCTCAGTGTCACCGCCGCGGGTATGTTCGCATCCCGCGGCGATTTTGCGTCTGCCCTGGTGAAAGATCAGTTGCTCGACA
>CAYXVO010000482.1:0-2626 GCA_964467875.1 uncultured Pseudomonadales bacterium
TGTTGATACCGTACACAATGTTTTTGATATCGCCCTTGCCCGGCGCAGTCAACAGAACACGGCTGATGCCCTTGCACGCGAGATGCTGGCTCAAGCCGGCTTCATCACGCCATACGCCCGTGTTGTCGATCAGGACGGCGTTGTTGATGCCGTACTGGGTGTAATCCACGTCCGCTGGATCGTTGGAGTAGATCACCTTGATGTAGTTGCCATTGGCAATGATGGCGCCGTCCTTGTCGTCACAGGTAATAGTACCCTGAAAAGAACCGTGTACGGAGTCACGGCGCATCAGGCTTGCACGCTTCTCCAGGTCATTCTCGGCTTTGCCTTTACGGACCACGATTGCACGCAGGCGCAGGTTGGTGCCGCCACCCGCTTTTTCGACCAGAATCCGGGCCAGGAGACGGCCGATCCGACCGAAACCGTAGAGCACCACATCCTTGGGGTTCTCCATCGCTGCTTTTTGCTTATCGGCGTCATACTTGCCAATAATCTCTGCGACTTCTTCGCGCAGGAACTCTTCGACAGAGCGACCACCACCTTCATTACGATATTTGATGGCGAGCTTGCCCAGATCGATGCTGGCAGGGCCAACATTCAATGCATCGAGCGCTTGCAGGAATGGATAGGTGTGCGTGACCTGCAGTTCATTGCCTTCAACCTGGCGAACGAAACGGTGAGCCTTCATGATGCCGATTACGGAGCGATTAATGATGGCGCGCCCGTAAATGGATGTAACGACGTTGTTCTGCCGATAGAGACGGCCAATGAGCGGAATCATCGCTTCCGCAATCGATTCACGTTCCTTCCAGTCTGCAAAGCAGGCATCCATTTTGACTTGGCTCACGACAGGTCACCTCTCAAGTAGAGCAAATTGGGGGGGCGCACATTATCGCCATTCGGCACGCGGGAGGCAACGAATCCAGGCAAACTTTGGCAACTAGGTTGCATGCATGGCCGCTGCCGCATCCGGTCAACGTCCATGCGGGGCACTGTGGCCCTGGCCACTCCCTGTACGGAGGCGTCCCTCCCTGGCACGACAAGCATACAGTTAAGAGGAGCTTACGTGGTAATCAGGTACCTGCACCGGTACAATTTCCTGATCCCGATGCCCAGCCGGTTTGACCCCGGTGCCATCGAACCTGTCCCGCAAGGCGTTTGGACTCCGGATCGAAACCGGACCGGCGCTTTCAATTCAGAATCCGCGAGCCGTAAGCTGCACGACAGATGAACATATTGACACCCGACTTCCCGACCCAGGCCAACGACCGCCGCACCTGGGGCAATCTTGCCGGCGGCGCCCGCGCACTGGCCATTCGCCAAGCGGCCAAACGTTACGACGGGCTGTTGCTGGTCATTGCCCACGACAGTAACGAAAGCCTTCAGTTGGAGCAGGAGCTCGCCTTTTTCGGAAGTGGCGACCAACTGAACATTCTCGCCTTCCCTGACTGGGAAACGCTGCCTTACGACAGCTTTTCACCCCACCAGGATATTATTTCCCAACGCCTGCGAACCCTGGCGGCTTTGCCCGTCATCCACCGTGGCGTGCTGATCGTGCCCACCGGCACGCTGTTCCAGCGCCTGCCGCCGCGCAGCTACCTGGCACTTGCGGCGCTCCAGCTCAAGGTCGGGCAGCGGATCAATATCGACGACTATCGGCGGGTGCTGGTGGACGCTGGTTATCGCGCCACGGAAACCGTGTATGAACACAGCGAGTTTACCGTGCGCGGCGCCATTCTCGATGTGTTTCCCATGGGTAGTGATCAACCGTTTCGCATCGAGTTGTTCGATGACGAAGTGGAAACCATTCGGACCTTCGACACCGACAGCCAGCGCTCGATTGATAAAGTAGAGAGCATCAAGCTGCTTCCCGCCCATGAATTCCCTCTGGATAAAGAAGCAATTCGGGGCTTTCGCGACCGCTGGCACGAAAACTTCCCCTCCGCGCCACGGGACAACCCGGTTTACCAGGATGTCAGTCAGGGCGTGGCGCCGCCGGGGATTGAATATTACCTGCCGCTTTTCTTCGAGCAGACCGCAAACCTGTTCGATTATCTCCCGCCGCAGACCCTGGTTTTCAACACGGCGCAACTGCAGGAAGCGGGCGAACAGTTTTGGCGAGAGGTACTGATCCGGTACGAAGACCGGCGCCATGATATTCGCAATCCGATCCTGCCACCTGGCACTCTTTTCCTGCGACAGGAAGAGCTGTTTTCCCAGCTCAAGCAATACCCCCGCGTCGATCTGCAGTCGGGCGCCGTCACGGCCCAGGCGGGCACGCTGAATTTTCCGTTAGAAGTAGTACCGGATATCGCGGTGGATTCGCGCCTGAGCGACCCCCTCACCCGCCTCAAGACCTATCAGCAAACCAGCGGGCGACGCATCCTGATCGGTGCCGACACCGCTGGCCGCCGGGAGGTTTTGCGGGACCTGTTCAAGGAACAGGGTATTACCCTGGTTGACGTGGAGACCTGGGACAATTTCCTGCAAGGCGAGGCAACCTATAGTGTGACACTCGCCGCCATGGAAGCCGGGTTCGCGCTGTCAGAAGCCAATATTGCCCTGGTCACCGAGCCACAGCTGTTTGGTGGCAAGATTCTGCAACGCCGACGCCGCACCAAGAAGC
>CAYXVO010000483.1:0-2621 GCA_964467875.1 uncultured Pseudomonadales bacterium
GACGGAGACCACAATTCACCGAGCGCAGTTGTCTCTTACGACCTGAGCAGTGACACCAAAATTGCGTTGGCCTGGGATAGCGCAAACGGCGTAAACAATGCTGGCAGTGCTTTAGGTGTTTCGCTTGTTCACAAAATGGGTGATATCCGCCTGGGTGCTTCTTTCGAAACACAGGACGAGCGTGGTGATGTGCTCGGGGTTTCCGGTGTTTACACGCTGGGCGCCAACCAATTTATCGCGGCACTCCAATACGGCATGCCGGACGATGACAACCTGGAAGACAGCCCTGTGCTGACGCTGCAAGCGCTGCACAACATGTCTGACAACTTCTACGTGTATGTAGAAGGCGAGTGGGCCGACAACTATGGCAATGTTGACGGCGATGATTACACTGCACTCGTACTGGGCGCGACTTACGTATTCTAAGTCCCGCTACCTTCACCGGGATGGGGTCAGTGATCCTGTCCTGGTTGAACGTAAAAAGCCCTCTGCGCGAGGGCTTTTTTGTACCTGAAATTCCGGCACGCGCTGCATGCTTGGCGGCATGAGGTTTCATTAATCCCGCATCCTTGCAGGATCGTTATGGCCTAGATATCGAATGCGTAGCTGATTCCCAGCACGGCGGTGTTTTCCTGATCCACACCGTTGCGATCTTCGCCACCGATAATATAGGTCAGGCTCATAACGGCGCCAGTCTGCCCGATGGGGTGGGAGAGGGACACGTCCAGGTGACGGAAACCGCTGCCCTCGGGGGTGGCATTGATAAAGTCGCCTTGGTCCTCGTAGAAGTAATAGCCGGCCGTGGCGCCAATGGTGAAGTCATTGGGCAGGTCGTGCGAGGCGGCCAGTGTCAGGTAGGTGTCACCGGAGTTGCCCCAAAGCGTATCTTCCAGCAGATATTTTACGCCGAGGGTAACGGGGCCAACGCCGGCAGTCGCGGCGAATTCGGTGCCGTTGGCATCTTCCATGTCCAGGTAGTAGTAGTAAATCAGGCCCGCGCTCAGGGAAACCGATCCGACATCGCCAGCCCAACCGGCATAGACGTCATTTTCAAAGCTGGTATCTACGGTCGAATCTACATCCCGGTAGTCCAGACTGGAGCCCCAGTAACCAGCGTAGAAGCCGGATTCGTGACTGTAGTCGAAGCCACCCTGCACTGCAGCGGACGAATTTTCGGTATCTGCGGTAATGCCGCGCAGGACGTATTTGGATACGACGCCGACATTGCCAGAGAGGTCGGCCTGGGCGGATCCAGCCGCAAGGCTCATGGTTGCAATAAAGGTGGCTGCTGTCGCAAGCTGTCGCCGAGTGAACCGCATTTTCATTCTATCGTTCCTTACTTTTAAGAGAGGGAAGGGCGCCAACGCTGGACCCTGCTGCGGGCAGACAGAACAATTAGTCGCCTATTGGCCCTTAAAGCATGCCCTGTGCCATCTTGTGTATCCTATTTTAAATCAATAGTTTGCTTTGTTTTGGGTGAGGTTTGGATGGGTTTCTGACGTGTTGACCGAGCCAATGCGCCTTAATCTAGTGCGCTGGCCGAATCAAATTGGTGCATCGCGGGGGCTGGGACCAGGATGCGGAAGAGTGGGAGACCTCTGGAAGAGTCATGGCGAACGAAATTGAACTGAAATTGTGCCTGACGGCAGAAGGACTGGAACATTTGCGAACCGTCTGGTTGCCTGCATTTAGCGATGCACCAATCAGGACCACGCAACTTCGCAATACCTATTTCGATACGCCGGAGCTGGCGCTGCATGAGCGGCGTGTGGCACTCCGGCTGAGGGAGAAGAATGGTCGGATCATCCAGACCCTCAAGACCCAAGGCCAGAGCCATGGCGGCCTGCATCAACGGGATGAGTGGGAGTGGGAGATTCCGCAACCACGGCTGGATGGGGATTTGCTGCGGCAGGTGGCGTTTCCGCCAGAGGTGGCGGTCACCGCTCTGCAACCAATGTTTACCACGGATTTTGCCCGCACCCAGGTGGATATCATCATCGACGAGTCGGTGATCGAGCTGGCACTCGACCAGGGCGAGGTACGTGCGAATGGTCGGGTCACGCGAATTCTGGAGCTGGAACTGGAGCTCAAGCGCGGGACGACGGACAGCCTCTTCGCGCTGGCCCGGAAAATCGCCTCCCAGGTACCGGTTTGGGCAAGTGATATCAGCAAGGCAGAGCGGGGCTACGGACTGGCGGGAGTCGGTGTGGCGGATGAGTCCGCCGCGCGGGTCCTGACTCAGGCGATGCCAGGATCGGTGGTGCGCCTGAGGGAACAGTCGCATCGTCGCTGGTTGCATGCCATCGAGGACTTTCGTGGCGCACCGTCGTTTGCGGCACTGCTGGCGGTGGATCGCGCTCTCGCCGCTCTGCGCGCGGCCGTGGAGGATGTGGTGACGGAGGGCGAGATGGTAGCTCGTGAGGACCGCGCGACTCTGTTGTCCGCCCTGGAGGTGGAGCAGACGAGAATGGCAGGTTTATTGGCGGAATTTGCGACACAGGGTGAGAAAAATAGTCTGGCCCAGTTTGAGGTGTCGCCCAGTGCAGGTTTGCTAACGCTCGAAATGAGCCGGTATCTGATAGCTCGCCCGGCGCCGGCATCGAGTGCGGAAACCTGACATG
>CAYXVO010000484.1:0-2602 GCA_964467875.1 uncultured Pseudomonadales bacterium
ATCAACGTGCGTGGCAAATCCTCGGGCAGGTCCAGGCGAAAGGCCAGGCGCTTCTGGGCGGCGCGCGCGGAGAAAATCTGCTCCACGTCTTTCAGCAGCCGGCGCGGATTGGCCGGCCCGTACTCCATATATAGCTTGCCGGACTCGATGCGCGACAGGTCGAGGATGTCGTTGATGATGGTGAGCAGGGCCCGCCCGCCTTTCTTGATGGAGTCGAGGTAGGACTTTTGCTTCTCGTCGCTGATCAGCACTTCCAGCAGTTCCGTATAACCCAGCACCGCATTCATGGGCGTCCGGATTTCATGGGACATGTTGGCCAGGAATTCACTTTTGGCCTTGTTGGCCGCTTCGGCGGCCTGCGCCAGATGCTCGGCTTCCTGCATGGCGGCGCGCAGTTTCTCTTCGCTCTGGCGCAGGGCTTCCTCCGAGCGCATGCGTTCGGGCACTTCCCGCGACAGCTTGCGGTTCCAGTACAGAAAGATCACCACCACCACGGCGGCCACCGCCACCACCCGCCACACCAGGGAGTAGTCGGTGTCGCTGCTGATGTTGCGGCTGATCCAGCGCTTATAGATGGCCTCGTGTTCCGCCTCGCTGATCGTGGCCAACGCCTTATCGATGATGGAACGCAGTTCCGGCATTTCGTTGCGCACGCCAAAATGGACCGCGTCGGTATAGGGCGTGATACCGGTGATCTTGAGGTTGCCGATCCCGAGCCGGTTGATGAGATAGCTGATACTGGGGATGTTGCTGACCAGTACGTCCAGCTCGCCGTTGGAGACCTTGAGCAAGCCTTCGTCCAGGGTATCCACGAACGACAGGTTGAGATGGGGATGACTGATCAGGATAAAGTCCTGCGAAGCATAATCCTTCACCACGCCGACCCGTTCATTATCCAGCTCGTCCAGCCCACCGATAAACGGCATGTCGTCGCGTACCGCCAGCACGATGGGAAACGAGAAGTAGCTGGCGGAAAACAGCATCTGCTCTTCGCGCCGAGGTGTTCGGGCAATGGCGGGAATGGCATCGATGGCATCGTTGTCCAGCGCCTGCAGGGTTTCGCTCCAGGTCTGCATTGGCACGATCTGGAACTGGTAGCCGATGCGCTGCTGAATCAGCTCTAAATAGTCTGCCACCATGCCCTGGTAACGGCCCCCATCGTCGACGAATTCAAAGGGCGGCCAGTTGGTGTTGGCGGCAATGCGCAGCTGCGGGTGCTCGCGCAGCCAGAAGCGCTCGTAAGGGCTGAGAATATCATTGGTCTGGCGCTGCGGGCGCAGCACATTTTCGGTGGTGTCGACGGCGCTGGCCGACTGCAACGTCATGACGCAAAACAGCAGGGCCTGCAGCAGGATCAGACTGATACAACGGAGCGGACGTCGGTTCATCAAACGGGTGTCCGTGAGTACGGAGGATGCACAACCGGTGCATCTGGCTGAAACGGATTGGCGTCGGATGGGACAACCGACCCCAGGGCGGCGCCCTGCAAATGGTAGCAGCTTGCCACCGCTTTGGTTAGTCCCGCGCGGCTCGTCGTCCGGATCCGGTGGGGCCTGCAATATGGATCGGTTGTGGTCGACAGTATGGTTAAAGGGGAAGACATGAATAACCGATGCCGGAGGATGCCATGGATACCGCACCGCATAATCTCAGCACGCTGTTTCAGCAATTGGGCCTGTCAGGCGATGCCCGCGCCATCGAGGATTTCATTGCCGCGCACATGCCCCTGCCGGAAGCGGTGGAGCTGTCGGAGGCGCCATTCTGGAACAAGAGCCAGGCAGAGTTTATCCGCTCCGCCTGGGAAGACGATGCGGACTGGGCCGAGACTGTCGACGAACTCAATGTGCGGCTGCGGGCACGGCATCATTGACTGGACGCGTCATTGACTGGAAATAGAAGCAGAAAAGCGGACGGTCAGCCGGCCTGCTCAACCCGGTTGCGCCCAGCCTGTTTCGCGCGATACAGGGCTTGATCGGCCTGGTCGAACACCTCCTCGGCGCTGAGCCCTTGGCGTAATTCGCAGAGACCAAACGACATGGTGATTTCGACTGCCTGGCCCTGGAAGTGGAAGGGCAGGCGCTGCACCATCTCACGGACCTTCTCGATCACCGGCAGGGCCGCTTCCAGCGTGGTTTCCGGCAGGAGCATGACAAACTCCTCGCCACCGAAGCGGGCGACGAAGTCGGTGCGGCGGATTCGGCGGCGCAGTTCCTTTGCGATGATCTGCAACACCTTATCACCGGCTCGATGGCCAAACCGGTCGTTGATCTGCTTGAAAAAATCGATGTCGCCGATGACCAGGGTGAGGGGATTGCCATAGCGGTGCCAGCGTTCGAATTCCTGGTGCAGGCGGTCGTTGTAGGCCTCGCGGTTGGGCAGCCCGGTCAGCTGGTCGGTCAGGGCCTTGGTCCGTGCTTCGCTTAGGCGTTGGCGCACCCGCGCGCTTTCGTGTTCCATGGTGAACAGGCGTTGCTGGAGGACGTCGATCTCGGTGGCCAGGACCTGTTCCCGGTCTTTCTCCCGGCGCAGGAACTGGTCCAGCGACTGGCTGATGACATCCAGGTTGCTCTGTACCGAATATTTCAGGCTATCGAGATCGGTG
>CAYXVO010000485.1:0-2588 GCA_964467875.1 uncultured Pseudomonadales bacterium
ATCACGGAAGTATCCAAACCTCCGGAATAAGCCAACACAACCTTTTTGATACTCGACATGGCGACGCTCCGAAACAGTGCCGTTGCAAAAGTCGCCTATTCTACCCGCAGCGGCGCCCACATCCTAGGGGCGGCGGGTGAGGAGTATATCGATTCAGGAGGCAGACCGAGCCTGCTCCATGGCGGCCATTTGACTGGGGCTGCGTCGCTCAAGGCGCAAGGTGGCGCGGCGATTGCGGGCACGGTTGGCTTCGCTCTTGTTATCCAGCACCGGATAGCGCTCGCCATGATAACGGACGGTAATCATGTCATCGCTAAATCCGGCATCCCGCAAGTACTGGGCAACCCGCTCCGCCCGCTCCTTGGACAGCTCGCGATTGGTCAGCCGATGGCCGAAGCTGTCGCTGTGACCATCGATGACCAGACTGTTGATCGACGAATCAGCCTTCACGTAGAGAATGACCTGCTCCAAGCGCGCACGCGCGGCGTCCGTCAGATAGGTGTCGCCGGCTTCGAACAGCAACGCGGAGCGCTCCACCTGCTGAAAGTTCACCGGCAATAGTCCGGCGACGCAGTCCAGATAGTCGTTGTAGGCTCGTACGAAGTTGATCGGTGACAATCGGACCTTGACCGTCTCGTCACCGTAGCGCGCCTGACGGGTAAAGGTCGGCGCCATGCCCCGCAACAGGGTGTTCATCATCACTGAGGCCCGCCGTGTTTCCACCGCCACCGGACGCGACTCCTCGCGGGATGCGACATAACCAAGGTTCTCTACCGGTGCGCCTGGACGCCAGGCTGGTGCTTCAATGACCAATGCCGCCTGACCGGCACGCAGGCGCACGTATGGCGCGTCCAGATAAAAGCGTACTGCCTCACCGGCTTCGCGCACAAACACGCCTCGCCCAAAGTTGGGGATTTCATGGGTCAGACTGCAGGCAAAAATAGAGGACGTCAGATACCACTGACTGTTCTCCAGTCCCGCGCCAAACTGTGCGCTGTGATAGCCGCCCGAGCCATAGCCACCGGAGCCATAGCTCGGCAACCCGCCCAGGGTCAGTAACAGGGCCAACTGCACAAATTTCATTGGTATCAACCTGGCTGAACACTGCGTGTCGATGGATATCCTAAAAGGTTATATCGGCCGGCTTGCGGATTTCTTTACACGGAAGGCAAAATTATTTCTGATATAATCCCGCTGACTCTTAATCGGTAGCGATTCTTCCAGATTGATCATTCTTTCACGTTGATCGTTCGTCCAGAGTTAAGAATCCTGCACATTGATGGCGCTTCCAGATCCATCCGATTTCAACGTGGGGCCGGCTCGTACACTGTACAGTCGCAAGCCTCGGGCAGAAGGCACGCATATCCATGACCGAACTCCAGATTACCCGCCCCGACGACTGGCACGTGCACCTGCGTGATGGCGCAGCCCTGGCCGATACCGTCCCGGCAACCGCACGTTACTTTGGCCGCGCCATCATCATGCCGAATCTGGTACCGCCCGCCATGACCACGGAGCAGGCGTTGGGCTATCGCCAGCGTATTCTGCAACAGGTTCCCCCGGAGCGAACGTTCGAGCCCTTGATGACCCTCTATCTGACCGATCGCACCGATCCGCTGGAAATCGAGCGGGCTCGGCAAAGTGGCCAGGTAGTCGCCTGCAAACTCTATCCCGCCGGCGCCACCACGAACTCGGATTCAGGTGTTACGCGGCTGGAGAATGTGTATCCAGTGCTGGAGAAAATGGCCGAAGTTGGGATGCCCTTGCTGGTTCATGGCGAAGTAACCCATGCCGATGTGGACATTTTCGACCGGGAAAAAGCCTTCCTGGATAGCCAGCTACTCCCCCTCACCCAACGCTTTCCAACCCTGCGAATTGTGCTGGAGCACATTACCACCGCGGATGCAGCGAGCTTTGTGCGTGAAGCCAGCTCCAACGTGGCCGCAACCATCACCGTGCAGCACCTGATGTTCAACCGCAACCACATGCTGGCCGGTGGCATGCGTCCGCATTTCTACTGCCTGCCCATCCTCAAGCGCAATACCCATCAGCAGGCGCTACAGGACGTGGCCATCAGCGGTGATCCCAAGTTCTTCCTCGGCACCGATTCAGCGCCTCATGCCCGTGGCGCGAAAGAGTCCGCCTGTGGCTGCGCCGGCTGCTTCACGGCGCCTGCGGCCCTGGAACTGTATGCTGAAGTCTTTGAGGAACTGGGCGCACTGGACCGCCTGGAAGGTTTTGCCAGCCACCATGGCCCCGATTTTTATCGCTTGCCACGTAATCCAGACCGCATCAAACTGATCAAGGCTGACTGGACCTTGCCGGACGAATACCCATTTGGCGCGTCGTCCATTGTCCCGCTACGTGCCGGCACGGTCATACGCTGGAAAGTACAGTGAATGACCGTACTGGGAATGCCCCTACCGGGAATGAAAGTGCTCCGGACCAAAATGGTCCCTATAACCGTACTTTCGACAACAGCACTCGACATAAGCACCCTCAACAAAAGCACCCAGAATGATGAACCAAAAAGCTCACCAGGTGAGCACACTCCTAGCCACAGAACGCCCTAAGGAATCTTGCCGTGA
>CAYXVO010000486.1:0-2586 GCA_964467875.1 uncultured Pseudomonadales bacterium
CCTGCGGGCTCACGACGTCGACATGGTCACGCTGGGCCAGTACCTCGCGCCCAGTCGGGATCACTTGCCCGTCGAGCGCTTCGTCCACCCGGACGAATTCCAGCAACTGGCGGACTATGCCGAGAGCCTGGGGTTTAAGCATGTCGCCAGCGGGCCTCTGGTTCGTTCCTCCTATCATGCCGACAAGCAGGCCCACGGCGAGAAGGTCTGCTAGGTCACAGCTGAGCAGGCCGAAATGCCTGCTCAGGCCGGTTTCCCGTTACCAAGCTCAGTCTGTGCTGCTTTCTCTGTTTTCTGGAGTCTTTCGGCCTTTTGGCTGGCCGACGCCGTGTCCGATATGGGCGTCTCGTCCGGGGCATCCGGTGGCAGCAAACTCGCCAGGATCCAGCCCGGACCGGGCGTCGGCTGGCGCTGCTCGGTAAAAAGCCGCAGGCTTCCGCCGGGCGTGCGGGCAAACAGCTGAATGCCCTTGCCACCCCGCTTTCCAGATAATTCTCGTCGCTGAACGTGTCGGTCAGCGTCGTCACATGCACCTGGTATTTCTGGCTCAGAAGGCTGGCCAGCTTGGCATAGGTGATATCGCTGCCTGCGGGAGAGCACAGTTGTTGGGTTGGTCTGGATTCGACTATAGAGTTCTTCCTAGCAGTCGTTCAAACCCTGTAATGTTTGGGTGAGGAGGCTGACCACGCAGCCCGTCTCGGCGCGCAACAAAAAGTCGCGTATAATCAGCCACTTTAGACAATTGTCGCCCGGCCGACAAATTCCATGGGCCCGGGCGCAACACTCAACGGACCCGCCCGGAAGCCACGGGTCTGGCCTGCAAAGTCAACGGGCCCGGCCGGCAACGTCAACGGAATAGTTGGAAGTTATCGATGAGTTCAAAGCCAGAAGACCCGACCAAGCGCAGCGTCTCCCGCATCAAGACCGGCAGCTTTGAGCGCCGGCTGAGCCTGACGCGTGCCGGGGTTATGGCGGGAACCCGAATGGCGACTCACTTCACCACCAATCTCTTTACCAACCCGGAAACCAAAGCCGAACGGCACCGCAAAATGTTGTCCAAACAGGCGCGCTATCTGGCGGAGGAGTTGGGAAACCTGAAAGGCAGCGTGGTCAAGATCGGCCAGATGATGGCGCTCTATGGCGAGCATTTTCTGCCCGTGGAAGTGACCGAGGCGCTGCATACGCTGGAAGATCGCACGGTGGCTCTGGAGTGGCCGGTGATCGAGCGGACTCTGCGGCAGGAGCTGGGCGATGACTGTATGGCGCAATTGGATATTGAGCAGGAGCCCATCGGCGCGGCGTCGCTCGGGCAGGTGCACCTGGCACGCTGTCGTGGCAATGGACAGGAAATCTGCCTAAAGGTGCAGTATCCGGGCGTTTCTGATGCGATCGACAGTGATCTCAATGCCGTGGCGCGACTGTTGCGCCTGGCTCGGGTGGTGCGGCTGGGGCCGGAATTCGAGGACTGGCTTGAGGAAGTCCGGCTGATGATGCACCGGGAGGTGGATTATCGCCTGGAGGCCGACACCACCCAGCGGTTTGGCGACATGTTGCGCGACGATGGACGCTTTGTGGTGCCGCGGATCTTTCCGGAGTTTTCCTCGGATCACGTGATCGCCACCTCGTATGAGCCGGGTTTGAGCGTGACCCACGAAATCGTGCAGCAGTTGCCGTTGGAACGCCGCAATCACTTGGCGAAGGCCGCACTGGAACTCTTCCTCAAGGAGTTGTTCGAGTGGGGCGAGCTGCAAACCGATCCGAATTTCGGCAATTACCGGATCCGCCTGGCAGATAACGAGCATGAGCAGGATCGTATCGTGCTGCTGGATTTTGGTGCCGTACAGAAATATCCAGCCGAGTTTATTCAGCCGGTGTGCGAGATGATTCGCGCCTCCTATCACCGGGATCTGCAGAAGGTGATCGAGGGTGGTATCCAGTTGCGGTTCATGCATGGCGACTGGCCGCCTCAGGTCTTGCGGGAGTTTGGCGAGGTCTGCATGGCCGTGCTGGAGCCACTGGCCAAGCCGGGCCTGTCATTGCCACCGTTTGCGCTGAACGACAAGGGCGAGTACTGCTGGAAGCGCAGTGACCTACCCAGCCGCGTGGCCAAGCGAGCGACCCTGTCTGCCCTGAGCCGTTACTTCAAGATTCCGCCCAAGGAATTTGTGTTTCTTAATCGCAAGCTGGTGGGCGTCTATACCTTCATTTCGGTACTGGATGCCCAGTTCAACGGCCGCGATATTCTGGAGAAGTATCTGTAACCGGTTCGCCGCGCACCGGCGGAATTGCCACCATGCGCGAGGCATTGTCGGGGCAGAGCGTGAGCAACTGATCCAGGCTGGCCCGCGATGGCATAACGGACGGTGTAACGGGCGGCGTAACAGACTGAACGGGGGGTGAGGCTTGCTGTAACTGCCGCAACAGGTCTGGAGGAAGATCTTCTAACAGCAATGTGGCCATGCTCGCTCCTGGCGTCGTCCGGCTTTGGGGAAAAGAGGGCAGGCATCGGTTTTGCCTTGGAAATTTCCTCCTCAACTGTATAGATAGAATAGCCTCTCCACAATTTGTCGTCGTTCGCAAACAGTG
>CAYXVO010000487.1:0-2578 GCA_964467875.1 uncultured Pseudomonadales bacterium
ACGCCGTCGATGCGTCCCAGGGTGGTGTAGGTTTCGGCGTCGATGACGTCGATCATTCCTTCCCAGTTGTTTCCGACGAAAATGACTGGGCGAGGCTCCGCAGCCGCAGCCGTTGCCGCAGAGACGGATAAAATCAAACCGGCGGCTAAAGCAAGGGAACGCCGAATCGTTCCTGTACGAGGTGCGTTATTTTCTAAGACCATTGGAGTGACTCCATTTTTGTTTTTGTAAGGGCTAGGTTCCGGCTGTTGAGCGAATGCCGGTATTGAGGCAGCCAACAGTCTTTAGCCGAATGAACCTGAGATCAAGTATTGGCATTGGCTTTTGGGATGGGGTGCGCACAGAGAGCCCAGAGAATGGGGGGGGCATAATGGGGTCAGATTGAATATAAATTGCTCAGGCTCTACTTTCTTTACGCTCGCCTGAATCGATCAACTTGAATTCAACCTGCCCCTTTTAACCCACAGGTAGCCATGGCAGCTTTATTAGGAGCGGTTGAAATTGCATAACCATGCAATCGGTCCGGCACAGTAAGCCGCGCGGCTCGTTATCAATATTTTAGGTGTCACTGCATGCGTCTATGGTCATTGCATCCGAAGTATCTCGATCCGCAGGGGCTGGTTGCGCTGTGGCGCGAGGCATTGCTGGCCAGGGCGGTGCTTCGCGGTGACACGCGCGGTTATACCCGCCATCCCCAGCTAGAGCGTTTCAGGGCGCATCCTGATCCGTGCGCGGCGATCAACGCCTATTTGGCCGTCGTCCATGACGAGGCCTGTCGTCGCGGCTATTCCTTCGACCGCTCCAAACTCGGACCGGTCCAGGCGGTGGACCCGCTCCCGCTCACGACGGGTCAGCTCGCGCTTGAGTGGCTGCACTTGAAGCAAAAGTTGGCAGCCCGCAATCCGGCGCGACTCGCGCAATGTCAGGATGTGGACACCCCGGAGTGTCATCCACTGTTTTGTTTGCAAGCGGGGCCAGTGGCATCATGGGAGCGGGCGCCGAGTGGCGCCTAATTCCGGAGCCCTTACCACCCGATGCTAAGTGCGCCTGAACACGCGAAGCGCAAACAGGCCCATCCCTAACAGTATCAGCGGGCCCGGTTCCGGAACTTCAACGGAAGATGGCTCATAGACGTACTGGATGCTCACCGTCGTTTCCAGGTCGGTATTGCCGTGAAAGCCTGCAAACTCAGGTGAGGGTGCGTTGACGTAGAAGTTCGTGTCCTGAAAGATACCGAGGGTCAGTGTGAAAAGACCAGAGTCGATAAAGGGCAGCAAATCCGCGCCGCTTAAAACGAAATTACTGGAACTGGTCTGTGGGCCAAAAGCCACGTTGATGCTTTCATCGGCTTCCAGGAAACCGCTTGCGGAGTCCGTGAAGGATGCCGTTGTTTCAACGGCTGAGCCATTGGAAAAGTTACCAGCGACATTCCCGTAGTTGGAGTTAAAGCCGTAGTCGCCCCCAGTCGTGTTCTCATTGAAGAGCGTTACGTTCAGGCTTTGGGAGCTGTTGATGTCGATGATGACCTGGTTCAGCACCCCGAGAGTCGAATCGAACCCATCGAAGCCAAAGGCTGTTTCATACTGCTGATCCAACGACATCATGTCTCCACTGACAAGCAACGACGTGGAATAGTCGGCGCTTTGAGAGATGACCGCGGCAACAGCGCCCGGTGAAACCGTGGCTAGGGAAACCGCAAGCAAGGTGGATAAAACCGGTGCACAGAAGGACGTTTTCGTAGGCATTTCTCTCTCCTTAGAGTGGCCATGAAACTTGTGGGGTACAGCGCGTTGCAGACGGAAGCTGACAGTCCTTGAGCTAACTTCCGGCTCTGATTAGAGAGCACCCGGTCTTTGCGGTCAACCTATAAGTGAACGCGTTTTCGGACTCCTGCAGGCAGGCGACACGTCAGATGCCAGCCGCTGCTAACCGCGTTGATTCGATAAAGGGGGAGGCGGTGATTAAAAACAAATCAATCCGACCCCTTACTACCCCTTAACAACCCGACCCCTTAACATCCGAATCAGGCAAAAATACGTTTAAGGGCCTGATCGATGATCTGTTCTCTTTCCTGCAACTTATGCGGGTGTGCAAGCAGCCCCTCGATCACATAAATCAGCAGTCGGGCATCCAGTACCGCCTCACCCAGATTCACCCCAGCCTTGACCAACTCCGACACCGACAGCTGCTCTACCATCGTATGAAATTGATCGTGCCAAGCCCGCACCTTGGGCGAGTGGCTGACGCGGGAGTGAACATCCGTCATCAATGAACCGGAACTCTCCACCTGCGCAATTAGCATCAGTAGCCTTGTCTTGAGCGGCTGTTCCTGTCGCGCCATCACCTCCGCCATGGCTTGCGACACCACCCGGTTAAGCACGGCAATCAGGACGTCGTCTTTGTTTTAGTAATACCAGTAAATGGTATTTGCGGCCACACCCGCGCTTCTGGCGATTTCGGCCATTGAGGTGTTGTCGTAGCCCTTTTCCTTCAGTAGTGCCGTGGCAACGAGCTCAAGCACATCTTTCTTAACCTTCTGCTCCAGATGGCGGTTGTTACGGGCCAAGGCAATCTCCTG
>CAYXVO010000488.1:0-2576 GCA_964467875.1 uncultured Pseudomonadales bacterium
AACAAGGGCGGAGCGCAGTGTAACGGAATTTGGGGTCCTCTGCCGCCCCCGCTATAATTGCCGCCAATGTGTATTTTGGTCGCGCCGCGCAGGTCGGGCCGCGCAGGCCACCTCGCGTAGAGCGCACGACGCGGCGAGTGGTCCGCCGTTCGCACCAGGCGCCACGCCTTCCTCCGTGGCCTCATCCAACACAGGTAGTCTGCACACATGACAGAGATCGTAACCACGGATGTGGTCATCATTGGTGGAGGTGTTGCCGGACTCTGGCTGAATCAGCGCCTGCGCCACCAAGGCTTCAGCACCCTGCTATTTGAACGAGGCAATCTTGGGGCCGCCCAGACCCTGCACTCCCAAGGCATTATTCACGGCGGTACGAAGTACGCCCTCAGTGGCGCACTGACCGGTGCCGCCAATGCCATCGCCGACATGCCGGCACGGTGGCGCGCTTGCCTCGCAGGCGAAGGCGATGTCGATCTACGCGAAGCGCACGTACTTTCGGAACACCACTATATGTGGTCGAAGGCGCAACTGGCGTCCAAACTTACCACGTTCTTCGCCAGCAAGGCGGTCCGGGGGAAGATCGACCCTGTCGCTAACACCGCCCGCCCCAAGGCGTTTCAGGATCCTGGCTTCAAAGGCCGCCTCTATGCCCTGAACGAACTGGTCCTGGATGTACCCAGCATCGTGAAAGCCCTGGCCGAGCCGGCAATGGACAGTCTGTATCAGTTTGATTGCGCCCAGCCCGGCGTGATCGAGTTCGACGGCCAGCAGGTGACCTCACTCTGCCTCAGCGGCAAGCGCCGCACAGTGCACATCAAGGCCCAACGCTACGTTTTCGCCGCCGGAGAAGGTAACGAAGCGCTGCTGCATGGCGCCGGCCTGCTCAGTCCCGCCATGCAGAGACGCCCTCTGCACATGGTGGCGGTCACCCATGACTATCCACATCCTATTTTCGCCCATTGCATCGGCACCGGCTCCAAGCCCATTCTGACCATTACCAGCCATCCGGGATCTGATGGACGCCAGACCTGGTACTTAGGGGGTAATCTGGCGGAAGCCGGGGTGGAGCGTAATAGCGCTGAACAGATCGCTGCGGCCGAAAAACTGTTGTCCGATCTCCTACCCTGGGTCGACCTGGGCCAGGCCAAGTGGAACAGCTTTTTTATCAACCGCGCCGAGCCGCGCCAATCCAACCTGCTGCGCCCCGACACGGCCTTTGTCGAGCGCCACGGTAACCTGTTGACCTGCTGGCCAACCAAACTGGCGCTGTCACCGAATCTTGCCGATGAAGTCGTTGCCATGCTGGAACAGGACGGCATCCGTCCTCACGCCGCTTTCGACCCGAACCTGCTGGCTGGACTGCCACGACCCGCGATTGGGACGCCAGCGTGGAATCAGACCGCCGCATGAAGCTGGCCGGAGACTTGTCATGAAACGCCTGCAAATTGCCCAAACCGATCTGTTCGTCTCACCCATTGGGCTTGGCACAGTCAAGCTTGGTCGTAATCAGGGCGTCAAATATCCTCAGGGGTTTGAGCTGCCGGATGATCGCCAGGCACGGAAATTGATTGCCCTGGCGAGTGATTTGGGTATTAACCTGATCGACACGGCGCCGGCCTACGGCATCAGCGAAGAACGTCTGGGTGGATTTTTACGCGGCCAGCGCCGCCACTGGATTCTCTGCACCAAGGTGGGCGAGGAGTTTGAGGCAGGAGAGTCCAGCTTCAACTTCACTCCCGAGCATGTGCGCTTCAGCCTTGAGCGGAGTCTGCGCCGGCTGCAAACGGATGTCCTGGACATCGTGTTGGTCCATTCCGACGGCGACGATCTGCGGATCATCGATCAACTGGGCACCCTGGACGCCTTGGCTATGGCCCAGCAACAAGGGCTGATCCGTGCCTATGGCATGTCCACCAAAACCGTTGCCGGCGGGATTGCCACGCTACAGCGCGCCGATGTGGCAATGGCCACGTACAACCTGGAGCATCATGAAGAAGAGCCGGTCCTGGATTTCGCCCGGGACCAGGGTAAAGCGGTGTTCGTCAAAAAGGCATTGGCCAGCGGCCATATCTGCCTGCGCGAGGGCGAGGATCCGGTGGAGGCCAGCATGGACTTCCTGTTTCGTCACCCAGGCGTGACCAGCACGATTGTTGGCACCATCAACCCTGAGCATCTGCGTCACAATGTGGCCAGCGTGAACCGAGCCCTCGATCACCATCGCCCGGGTCTTTAAGTAACTATCTCACAACCTACTTGCGCGACTTTTCTGAGCCTCACGGGGCGGCCTTAGCGCCCCTTGATCTGATTGACGATGGCCGTGGTGGAGCAGTTATCCAGGAAATCAAGCACGGCCACTTCACCGCCGTATCCTTTCACAATTTCCCAGCCGACAACCTGATCCACGCTGTAATCGCCCCCCTTCACTAGCACATCGGGCTTGAGACTCTCCAGCAGACGCTCAGGCGTGTCGTCCTCAAAACTGATCACCCAGTCCACCGCTTCCAGCCCAGCCAAAACGGCCATCCGCCGCTCCACCGGGTTGATCGGCCGCCCAGGCCCCTTCAAGCGCGTGACAG
>CAYXVO010000489.1:0-2573 GCA_964467875.1 uncultured Pseudomonadales bacterium
GGCCGATGTCAACGGCCAGGCGCTGATCACCGCCGACCATGGCAATCTTGAACAAATGCTGGACGAGGAAAACGGCCAGGCGCATACCCAACATACCACTGGGCCGGTGCCACTGGTTTACCTCGGCCCGCGCGCCATTGAGCTGCAGGACGACGGCCGTCTGTCGGATATCGCACCTTCCCTGCTGACGCTGATGGACCTGCCCCTGCCAGCGGAAATGACAGGCGACTCCCTGATTCGCAGCCGGTAACAGGATCCTGCTCTCCCGTGGCCACCCCCTGGCGCGGCTTTCTGCGCCAGGGAACCTCGTCGCCTGATCCGGGCCTAACCTCGTCAGGTGTGCTTTAATGAGCTCCCAACTCGCTTAGTAAGTTGTGAAATCACTACTTAGCGTTGGCCCAGCATCAAGCACCACCCTTTGCTGGCAAACCCGATAAGCATACTGACGGCCCCACCCATCAATCACAGACCCTTTGCGCCTATGCGACGCCTCTCTCTGTTTGCCAGCCTGCTGCTGGCGCTTGTCTGCTTCCTGCATGCACCGGCGACTCTCGGCAAGTCCGATGTGGCCGATCTTCAGGTCAGCCAGAAACAGCTGAGCACACTGAAGGATAAAATGCAGAAGCTGCAGGGCCGGCTCAACAGCGCCCGTGGCGAAAAAGGCAAACTGCAGGCGGAGCTCGGCAAGACCGAAACCAAAATCAGCAATCTGCTCAAGGACATCGCGCGCCTTGAAGCCTCACTCAAGGCCAGCCAGCAACGTCTGGACGAACTGGGCGTCCGCGAGCGCACCCTGCAAGGCCAGCTCGCCCAGCACAAGGATTTCCTGGCGCGCCAGATACGCGCAGCCTATTCCCAAGGCGACAACCACGCCATCAAGATGCTGCTCAGTTTGGAATCGCTGGAACAGACAGACCGCATTATGAGCTATCACCAGTACTTCAACCGGGCCCGCAGTGAACGGATTAACAGCTATCTGGTCTTACTACGGGAACTCGACCAGACCCGGCAGGCGATGGTGAGCGAGAACCAAGCCCTGCACCAGGACCGCGCGTCTCTGGGCTTGCAACGCACGGAGCTCGAAAGCGCGCGCCGAAAACAGACATCGACGCTGGCCAAGATTAATCAGGGCATTAAGACGGATACGTCCGAACTCAAACGCCTGCAGCAGGATCAAAAGCGCCTGGAGCAATTGATTCAGGAGGTCGAGCAAGCCATTGCCGACATCCCCTCGCCAGACAGCGGCAAGCATGGCTTCGGGGAAATGCGCGCTAAACTTTCCTGGCCCGTTCGTGGTAAATTGCTGCGGAAGTTCAGCGCGCAACCTGACCGTGACGGTATCAAGTGGAATGGTATTCTCATCGGTGCGGCCACGGGCACTCCAGTCAAGGCGGTACACCCAGGACGGGTGGTGTTTTCGGACTGGCTGCGCGGTTTCGGACTGCTGGTGATCATCGACCACGGCAAGGGTTACATGAGCCTTTACGGCTCGAATCAGGCGGTATACAAGCAGCCCGGAGACTGGGTGACTGGCGGCGAAACGATCGCCAGTACCGGCACCAGCGGTGGCCAGCCCGACAGCGGGCTATACTTCGAGGTGCGGCACAAGGGCGTGCCCAAGAACCCGTTGCTTTGGCTGGTCAATCAAGGTGGCTGATCAACCAAAATGGGCGATAAATCAAAATGGCCGATCAACTGCCATGGCTCTGCACTAGGAATGATTGGATGACTAAGACTTCACGTTTTCTCGCCGGATGTGCCCTGTCGGCACTGTGCCTTGGCCTTCCCCTGGGCAATGTGCTCGCCGAGGAAGCACCCTCCACGGAAGAGGAGCCACGCCTCACGGAAGAAGTCCCGGCAATCCCGGCGGAAGATTCGGCCCTGGCGGAGGAGAGCCTGACACTTGGCGCTGACGCCGAGACGGATCGCCAGCTGCCACTGGACGAGTTGCGCAAGTTCGCCGAAGTGTTCGACCGTATCAAGCGCGCCTACGTGGAGAAGGTGGACGACAAAACCCTGTTGAACAATGCGATCAAGGGCATGCTGTCTGGATTAGATCCCCATTCCGCCTATCTGGAGCCCAGCGCCTTTGACGAGCTGCAGGAAAGCACCAGCGGCCAGTTCGGCGGCCTTGGTATCGAGGTCGGCATGGAAGACGGGTTCGTCAAGGTCATTTCCCCGATCGACGACACCCCCGCCCAGGCGGCAGGGGTTGAAGCGGGCGACGTCATTATCAAGCTTGATGAGCGCCCGGTGCAGGGCATGACCCTGGACGAGGCCGTGACTTTGATGCGCGGCAAGCCCGGCACACCGATCCAGCTCACCATCGTGCGCGAGGGCGAAGCCAATCCACTGGAGCTGTCGGTCATGCGCGATGTCATCAAGGTGACCAGCGTTAAATCGCTGCCGCTCGCCCCGCATTATGGCTATGTCCGGATCACCCAGTTCCAGGCCCAGACCGGGCAGGACTTCATCAATGCCATCAATAAGCTCAAGCGCGAAAACCAGGGACATCTCAAGGGGCTGGTACTGGATCTGCGCAACAATCCCGGTGGCGTGCTACAGGCTGCGGT
>CAYXVO010000490.1:0-2569 GCA_964467875.1 uncultured Pseudomonadales bacterium
GCGCGCCAGGGCCGGACCGTCCGCTTCGGCATCCGCCTGCACGTGATCGTGCGGGAAACCGAGCAACAGGCCTGGCAGGCTGCCAACGAGCTGATCCACCACCTGGATGACGACACCATCGCCCGCGCCCAGTCCGCGTTCTCCCGCTTCGATTCCGAAGGTCAGCGGCGAATGGCGGCGTTGCATCAGGGCCAGCGGGACAACCTGGAGGTGAGTCCGAATCTCTGGGCCGGTGTGGGTCTGGTACGGGGCGGGGCGGGTACGGCGTTGGTGGGCGACCCGGAAACGGTGGCCCAGCGCATGCGGGAATACGAGGCGCTGGGGGTTGAGACCTTCATCCTGTCGGGCTACCCGCACCTGGAGGAAGCCTATCGGACCGCCGAACTCCTGTTCCCGCACCTGGCGTTGGAAGGTGTTCAGCCCAGGGTACAGAGTCAGTTCATTGGCCCCTTCGGGGAATTGGTTGCCAACGAATACCGTCCAGAGGCGGTATCCGCTTCCTGAGGAAGCCGAGATGAAAGAACAAGCGCGACCGAGCCAGGTGAGGGGGCGTCCGCAGCAGCTGTTACGGCAGCTGTCTGGCTATGGTTTGCCCTGGCTGGTTCCCATCCTTTTGCTGGCGGTCTGGCAGATCTCCGCGAGTTCCGGCTGGTTATCGGCACGTGTTCTGCCGGCACCGACGGCCGTCGTCGCGGTGGGTTGGGAGCTGCTTCTGTCTGGCGAACTGGGGCAACACCTGTGGGCCAGTTTCGAACGGGCCGCCATCGGTTTTGCGATCGGAGGCGGCCTGGGGCTGATGCTGGGGTTCGTCACGGGCCTCTTCCGTCTTGGCGCGCAGTTGCTCGATAGCAGCCTGCAGATGATCCGCAACGTGCCTCACCTGGCGCTGATTCCATTGGTGATCCTCTGGTTCGGCATCGATGAGACCGCCAAGATCTTCCTGGTTGCCCTGGGCACGTTGTTTCCGATCTATCTCAATACCTATCACGGTATCCGCAACGTGGATGCCGGCCTGATCGAAATGGCCCGCAGCTATGGGCTCAAGGGGTTCGGGATGTTTTGGCATGTGCTGTTGCCGGGCGCCTTGCCGTCCATTCTGGTAGGCGTGCGGTTTGCCCTCGGATTCACCTGGCTGACCTTGATCGTGGCGGAAACCATCGCGGCCACCAATGGCATCGGCTATCTCGCGATGGATGCCCGCGAATTCCTGCGGACCGACATCGTGCTGCTGGCCATCATCCTGTATGCCCTGCTGGGAAAAGCGGCGGATACAGGCGCGCGGTTGCTGGAGCGGCTCTGGCTGCAGTGGCACCCGGCGTATCAAAAGGAGACGTGGAAATGAACGCACCCTTTGCTTTCTCCGAACAACAGATCCAGCTACGGGGGGTGTCCAAGCACTTTGGCGAGCGACGGGTGCTGGATGACATCAACCTGACCATTCCCCAGGGCCAGTTGGTCGCCATCGTTGGCCGCAGCGGCTGTGGCAAGAGCACCTTGCTGCGCTTGATTGCCGGCCTGGAGGATGCCTCGGACGGCTATATCGGACTTCAGTTCAGCGAGGAGCAGGAGTCCCGCTCGCACGTTCGCCTGATGTTCCAGGACTCCCGTCTGCTGCCCTGGAAAAGCGTGCTCGACAACGTGTTGTTGGGCACTCGCGGCCTCAACCTAGCGCGCTATGCGTTGGAGGAAGTCGGGCTTTGGGATCGCAAGGACGAATGGCCGAGCCGTCTGTCCGGCGGCCAGAAGCAGCGGGTGGCGCTGGCACGCGCTCTGGTGCACCGGCCCCAGCTGTTGCTGCTTGATGAGCCCTTGGGTGCCCTCGATGCACTCACCCGGCTGGAGATGCAGCAATTGATCGAGCGTCTGTGGCAGGAGCATCAGTTCACCCTGTTGCTCGTCACCCATGACGTATCCGAAGCGGTGGCCCTGGCGGACCGCATCCTGGTGATCGAGGACGGCCGGGTCGGGCTCGATCTGCTGGTGGATCTGCCCAGGCCGCGACGGCGCGTCTCGGCGGCGGTGGCGGAACTGGAGGATCGCGTGCTGCGGCGGATCATGGACGATCTCCATCCCTATGTCCCGGAGGCGCAGCAGGAGGCTGCGACCCCTTTACCTATTTTCCGGATTGCCGTGTAAACGGTCGTAATACAGCAATGAACCCATTATCGAACTTTAAACAGGAGTAGTGACATGAGCATCAAATCCATCAACGCCCGCAACCAGTTCCGGGGAGCAATCAAGGAAATCATCACCGGACCGGTGCTGTCGGAAATCGACGTGCAAACGCCGGCCGGCATCGTCACCTCGGTGATCACCACCCGCTCTCTGCTGGAACTGGAGCTGACCGTTGGCTCCGAGGTGATCGCCTTTGTGAAATCCACGGAGGTGGCGTTGGCAAAGCTTTGACCAGTTTTAGTATCCAGACACACAACAGGTCCTCGCTGGGGCAGCCTTGGGGCGCGCAAGCGCTCCCTTTTTTAACTGCTTGACGGAATCGCAGCCCGACTGAACCGCAGCCCGACTGAACCGCAGCGCGACTGAATAACGTGCCGCTCTAACGACTCGCTTT
>CAYXVO010000491.1:0-2548 GCA_964467875.1 uncultured Pseudomonadales bacterium
GACTCTTCCGCGACCTGGCTGATAAAACGGTCGTAATTGCCCAGGCTGAGAATGCGCGAGAGCTGGTCGATCAGCCGGCTGGAACGGCTCTGGAGCCCGCGCAGGCTGAGAATGCGGGCGAGGGTGAGGTAGACCGAGGCAATGACTTCCGTCGCGCAGGATACTCCCACCACGGGAATCAGCTCTTCACACAATTGCTGGGCGGCGGTTAGCTGATTCTGCTCGTAATGAATCACCGCCACGGCCGTTGAGGCGTTGATCCAGCAAGGCGTGTGGCGCTGGTCCCGATAGCGGTCATAGATCGAGCCCGCGTGGCGGAGCGCGTCGTGCACCCGCCCCGTCGCCTTATCACAGAGGACGATGATCAGGTCGGCGAAGCTTTCCAGGTAGTGGTAACCCAGTTGCGCCAGAATCGTTTTGGCGCGCATCGCCTGGTTCATTGCCGCCTCGAAGCGGGCGTGCAGGAGATGATGATAGGCGGCGATGGCCAGGCAGAACGCGCGAATGTCGCGGTGCGAGCAGGTTTCCAGTAGTTCATCGATATCCGCGGCAATCAGAAACTCCGCATCGGATTGAAACATCTGCAGATTGATGTGCAAAAAAACCAAAGTCGAGTCATCCCGCAGCCGGCCCTGGCGCGTGCTGGCATCCTTGTCCTGCAGGGCATCCAGGTAATAACGCGCCTGATTGAAGCAGCGGGACAAGGTTAGAGCGCTCACCAGCGGCATGAACAGCTCAAAATGAGTCAGGATCTGCTCTTCGGACAGGCCTTCGGCCCAGCGCCGAATAGACTCGAAGTCGCCTTCCTTGAGCCAGGCATCGAAGGCGCGGGCCAGGCTCTCGATGAAGAATGCGGGTGACTGTGCCTGCTGGGCATGATGCAGGGCCTGATCAGGCGCTCCGATCGCCAGCAGATGCCCCGCGGCGCGTTGATGCAGCTCGCCGATGAGGTCGGGCTGCTCAATCGCGAGACGATTGCGCAGGAAATCGAGCAATAGGGTGTGATACCGGAACCAGCCGGGGCGACCGTCCAAAGGCTGCAGGAACAGCTCGCGCGTGGTCAGGCGTTCGAGCAGGGCCGCGCTGTCGGAGCGCTGGAGCACGCGACTGCAGAGCTCGGCATCGAACTCGTCGAAAATGGAACTCCACAGAAAGAAATCCCGCACCTCGGGAGCCAGGTGCCCCAGCACCACATCGGCGAAGTAGTCCATGATCTCGGGTTGTGAGCCACTGAAATGCTTGAGGGCCAAAGTGCCGGAGCGAGCATGGGCCAGCAGGGCAATCTTGATGCCGGCAATCCAGCCTTCCGTCACCTGAATCAGGTGATTTACCTGGGGCGCGGTCAGTGGTTCTCCTCCCAGCAACCGGTTCATCTCGTGAATTTGATCCTCGTTCAGATGCAGGGTCTGGCCGTCGATGACGACCAGCCGCTCCTCTAGCCGCAAACGACTGAGAGAGAAGCGCGGCAAGGTACGGCTCGCCAGGATGAAATGCACGGAGGGTGGCAGCCGCTCCAGTAGCGCCGCAATGACTTTCTGCACTTCGGGTGCGGTGGCGTTCTGAAAATCGTCCAGGATGATGAAGAGCTCGTCGGGCACCGATTGGAGCGCCAGGCGCAGGGATTCCGCCACGCTTTCCGGCGGCAGTGAGATTTCCCGGCTGAACGGATTGTAGGAAGCCGTATCAAAATCCGGAACGACCTGGCGTAAGCCGTCGATCAGTTGCTGGAAGAACTGCCCAGCGTCATTGTTCTGGCGTTGCACGGTGAGCCGTACGATCGCCTTGGATGGCCGCAGGGTCTGCCATTGATGCAACAGCGTACTTTTGCCATAGCCGGCCGGCGCCAGCAGAAGCGTCAGCGGGAACTGTGCGCTCTGGTCCAGCAGGGTGAGGAGGTTATGTCTCATGATACGGCCGGATTGGGCCGGCCCGCTCATGAGAGGCTTACCGATCTTGTTGTTATTTAACATGACATCTGATCCATATGAAGCATTCACCGAGCCCCGACATGACCACGGCTGTTGCAGTAACGGATGAGTCGATTTTACATGGGATGGAGGGAGGGGGCGGAAGTTTTGTTGTAGTTTGTGAGCAAGTCCAACATCCGTCTGCCCGGCAGAATGGCAAAAATGTGGAACAGGTTCGGTTTGTGCTGGGGCTCTGTTCCAGATTTGTGCGGATACATTCCGTTACCCTGAGGGATGAGAACTACTCTACGAATGCCGCATCTACCCTCCTGCGGGAGGGGTTTGCATCAAGCGTGTTATGGCAGTGTTAGAGCGGTCAAATAAGTCGCTATTTAACCTAGCTAGATCAGGATGCTCAGGTATCCCAGGAGAATAATAATGAAAGTTCGATCGAACAAGGGGCTGCAGCCGCGCTTGGGGCTGGCCGCGAAATCGGCCGGTGTGGCGCTGGTTACGCTGGCTATGGTGGGGTGTTCCGACGGCCCGGTTGAGTTTCCCCATGCGGAGCTGATCTGTAGCTTCGACGAGGCGCGCGAGCAGGCGCGCGAGGCGTCGGCCCAGGCGATCCAGAATCCGCTGGT
>CAYXVO010000492.1:0-2545 GCA_964467875.1 uncultured Pseudomonadales bacterium
AAACTCCAGATTTGATACAGGAGAACCGGCACGGCCAAAAACGCAGAGAGTACCAGGCTCAGCTTGAGCGGTGTGAAAAACGGCGAGGTGACGTCGGTGGCAATCATGGTCGTGCCTTCCGGCAGGTAAGCCCGCAGTGGCTTGGCGACGATCAGATACAGGGTGTTGGCAAAGGGGTATACCGCGAAGAAAAGCAGCATGACCGCCAGCACGCATTTCAGCAGGCGTGAACGGAGCTCGATGAGATGCTCGATCAGCGGTTGCTCAGCTTGTGGTACGTCATTGGGTGGTAAGGGATCCGCCATGGTTCAGGGCTGCCTGGAGATGTCTTGGTGGGCCTGGTCAGGGTTTTGAGCGGGCGGCTCGGAGACCGGCTCATGGACAGTTGGTTCATGAGCAACAGGTTCATGAGCAACAGGTTCATGAGCAACCGATTCATGGGCAATCGGCTTAGGGGGAGCCGGCTCCTGGGCAGGCTCCGACGGTGCGGATTGAGCGGGCTGTGGCGACAGGGGGCGGCCTGTTGGAGAGCTGATATCCTGATCGACCAGATGCTTGAACTTGCGGGCTTCCTGCAGCGCATCGTCGACCGTCTTCTGGACCTGCTCGGCACTTAGATGATCTTTTTCCTGGCGCAGCTTTTCGCGCAACTCGTCTAACTGAACCTGCTTTTCGACTTCCTGGTTGAGTTGGTTGAGCAGCCGCCGTGCGCTCCCGACCCAGCGGCCGGCCGTGCGCGCAGCCGTCGGCAGGCGCTCAGGTCCGAGTACCAGCAAGGCAATGACGGCGACGAGAACCAGTTCGGAAAAGCCAATATCAAACATGTCGACAGGAGCCCGGCGCGGGAATACAGATCAATTGCGGTGTTGTTTGTCGTCTTGGACTTTTTCCGCGGTTCCGTCGATGACCCGATCTTTCTCGCTGATCGACTTCTGGGGCGCGTTCTCTTCATCGCCAACGGCGTTCTTGAAGCCCTTGATCGCCGAACCAAGATCCGTACCGATGTTCTTCAGCTTCTTGGTGCCAAACAGCAGGACGATGATGGCCAGAATAATCAGGAGCTGCCAAATGCTGATGCCGCCCATTGTTTACCTCCGCAAGTTCAGTTCAAGCATTACACCATAGGCGTGTTTGTCGCGCTACACCATGACAAGGGTCAATTATGACAAGGAACGGCTATGACAAGAAGCAGCTATGACAAGAAACAGCTTTGACAAGAAACGGCAATGGCCAGGAACGGCTATGACAAGAGCCAGCGTCCAGCGTGCTGGCACCTGGCGCCGTCAGGAGTCAGAGCGGGACGCTTTCTCGACGAGCCCCGACAGGCCAAAGCGCCGCTCCAGTTCTTCCAGTACCGCGTCCGGGCCGCTGCCCAGGTGAGCCAGCATGATCAGGCTGTGAAACCAGAGGTCGGCCGTTTCGTAAATCAAAGGCGACAGATCGCCGCCCTGAACGACATCCTTGGCGGCGATGATGGTTTCCACGCATTCTTCACCGACTTTTTCCAGAATTTTATTGAGACCTTTTTGCTGCAGGCTGGCCACGTAAGAGGTGCCCGGATCAGCCTGCGTGCGGGCCTCAATGATCTGGGCCAGTTTGCTGAGAGTGTCATTCATGTTTGGACGCACCATAAATCTCATTGGGATCCCGGAGCACTGGATCAGTCGTCTGCCACTGGCCATTGCGCAGGACTTGGAAGAAACAGCTGCGGCGACCGGTGTGACAGGCAATGTCCCCCACCTGCTCGACTTTCAGCAGGATCACGTCGTTGTCGCAATCCAGACGAATTTCCTTGACCCGCTGCTGGTGTCCGGACGATTCGCCTTTACGCCAGAGTTGCTGGCGTGAGCGGGACCAGTAGACGGCGTGGCCTTCGGCGGCGGTAAGCGTGAGGGCTTCAGCATTCATCCAGGCCACCATCAGGATATCACCCGTGTGATGATCCTGGGCGATGGCGGGAATCAGCCCCTGCTCGTTCCATTTGATCTGGTTCAGCCAGGCAGCAATCGGCATGGGAATTCTCTAATCCAGGTGCATTGACAATCGGATGGGTGACAAGGGCGCTAGTATAACGTCCGGTGTGGTTCTTGTCGCATCCGCACGAGCTCCATCCTCAGGGCATTCACCTTCAGGAGATGGCCTCAGGTCGCGCGAGGCAGGCGTAGCAGCAGATACAGCCCGGCGCCAGCCAGAGCCCAGCTGTGGAGCGGTACCTCAGCCAGCCAGACGAGACTGTCCGGCATGGCGCTAAGGCCGGCCGCGGCAAATGCCAGCAGCGCCCAACCGAAATCCCGACGCCGGCTGTGACTGGCTTGCCGTGTCTGACGTATCGCCTCGCTTGCGGGCAGGACGTTGCGCTCCTGGTGACGCATACGATCCAGGGCCTGATACACCAGATGGGGGACCTCCGGCGTTTGTTCCAGCCACTCCGGCAAGTGCTGGCGAATGGCCCTGATCAGGCCGGGTGGGCCGATGCGGTCTCTTAGCCATTTTTCCAGGAATGGGTGTGAGGTGCTCCAGAGGTCCAGGTCCGGATAGAGTTGCC
>CAYXVO010000493.1:0-2534 GCA_964467875.1 uncultured Pseudomonadales bacterium
TCTGGCGACTGGCGAGAGCGTTCGGCTTCGCGGCGGCTATGTGATTACCTGTCAGTCGGTGGTCAAGGACGCGACCGGTGCTATCACGGAGCTGCGGTGTACGTATGATGCGGCAACGCTGGGTGTGAATCCGGAAGGTTATAAGGCGAATGGTGTCATTCACTGGGTGTCGGCAAGCCATTCCCATCCTGCTGAAATTCGTGTGTACGACCGCCTGTTCAATCATGAGAATCCAGACAGCAATAAAGAAGGCAAGGACTTCAAGGAGTTTCTCAATTCCGAGTCGCTGGTCGTGCTGACGGAGAGTCGGGTTGAGGCAAGTTTGGCGCAGGCGACATCCGAGTTGCCATATCAGTTCGAGCGGGAGGGCTATTACTTCCGGGACCCGGTCGATAGCCGGAGTGACAGGCTGGTGTTCAACCGCACGGTCACCCTGCGTGATTCCTGGGTCAAGGAAAGTAAGGGGGGGTAACTTTGTTGAATATCTATAACACCCTGACCCAGCGCAAAGAGCCGTTCAAGCCCTTGAAAGAGGGGCATGTGTCCATGTATGTCTGCGGCATGACCGTGTATGACTACTGTCATATTGGTCATGCGCGGGTCATGGTGGCCTTCGATGTAATAACCCGTTATCTGCGCCATCGGGGTTATCAGGTGACCTATGTGCGCAACATCACCGACGTCGACGATAAGATCTTTAACCGGGCCAATGAAAACGGTGAACATTTTACGCAGCTGACCGAGCGCTTTATCGATGCCATGCACAAGGATGAGCGGGCGTTGGGTGTTATGCCGCCAGACCAGGAGCCACGGGCGACCCAGCATATCGGTGAGATCATCGCGATGATCGAAATGCTGCTGGAGAAGGGCTATGCCTACGCAGCGGCCAATGGCGACGTGTATTACGACATCGCCAAGTTCGCGGATTACGGCAAGCTGAACCGGCGGGATCCTGAGCAGATGATGGCCGGTGCGCGGGTTGAAGTGGATGTCCATAAGCGCAATCCCATGGACTTTGTATTGTGGAAGGCGGCGAAGCCAGGTGAGGCCGCCTGGGAAAGCCCCTGGGGCGCAGGTCGTCCGGGGTGGCATATCGAATGTTCAGCCATGTCGACCCAGTGCCTTGGCCATACCTTTGATATTCATGGCGGCGGGCCGGATCTGAAGTTTCCTCATCACGAGAACGAGATCGCTCAATCTGAAGCCGCAACCGGCTGCACCTACGTCAATTACTGGATGCATGCGGGTGCGGTACGGGTCAACAAGGAGAAAATGTCGAAGTCCCTGGGCAATTTCTTCACAATCCGCGAGGTCCTGGACACGTATCCGCCGGAGGTTATTCGCTACTTCCTGATCTCCAGCCATTATCGTAGTCAGGTGGATTATTCCGGGGAGAGCCTGCGGGAGGCGCGTGCGTCGCTTGAGCGGCTGTATCGGGCGTTGCGGGGAGTCGAGGCGGTTCCGGGACCGTTGGAGCAAACTTACAGCGAGCGTTTTGCCGACGCCATGGATGACGACTTCAATACGCCGGGTGCGGTTGCGGTGCTTTTTGAGTTGGCGCGGGATATCAATCGGGCCCAAAAGGAGGGTGGGGAAGCTGGCGCGCTAGCGGCTGAATTGCGGCGTCTGGCCGGTATTCTGGGGTTGCTGCAGGATGATGCCGAGGCGTTTTTCAAGGCGGGGCGCGCGCAGGACGAAAGTGAAGGATTGACTACCGACGCCATTGAGGCGCTGATTGCGCAACGCAATGCGGCTCGGAAAGGAAAGGACTTTGCTGAATCCGACCGTATTCGCGATTTACTCAAGGCGCAGGGGATCGTGCTTAATGACAGTCGCGACGGCACGAGTTGGGAGCGCCAATCCGGCTAGAGTTGGTGTCTCTGGGCGGAATAATCTTTCGGCTATTAAAAAAGGAGGCATTGCCTCCTTTTTTAATTCTGGTCTCTGCAAACAATTCCTGCACTAATCGGCGTGCAGATGTTCTGCTGCGTAGAGGGTGTTTTCCAGCAGGGCCGCACGGGTCATGGGGCCAACACCGCCTGGCACGGGCGTAATCCAGGCCGCGCGTTCGCAGGCGGTGTCAAACGCTACGTCGCCAACTAGGCGTCCGTCCGCAAGGCGGGTGATGCCCACGTCGATTATCACGGCGCCAGGCTTGATCCACTCTCCCTTGATCAGGCCAGGCTTGCCTGCCGCGGCAACGACGATATCCGCACGCCCAACATGGCCTGCCAGGTCTTTGGTAAAGCGATGCGCCGTCGTAACGGTGCTGCCGGCAAGCAGCAGCTCCAGGGCCATGGGGCGCCCGACGATGTTCGATGCCCCTACGATGACGGCATCGAGGCCTTTGGGATCGATCCCGGTTGACTCAAGGAGGCGCATGATGCCCTTTGGCGTGCAGGGGCGCAGCAATGGAATTCTCTGGGCCAGGCGTCCGACGTTGAACGGATGAAAGCCATCCACGTCCTTGTCCGGCTTGATCAGTTCCAGCAACGGGGCGGCTTCCAGATGTGGCGGAAGTGGCAGCTGCAGCA
>CAYXVO010000494.1:0-2521 GCA_964467875.1 uncultured Pseudomonadales bacterium
ATAATCTGGCCCAGCAATACAAGCTACCCCAGCAGTGGAGCGAAGGTCTGTGGCAGGCGCCCCGGCCCTATGACGAGCGTTGGGAGCGTTATGGCCTGGCCACCGCTTACTGGCTGATGGCGAAGCGGGATTGGGACGAGGCCGACAAGGTGCTGGCGGTACTAGCCCAGATCCTGAACCAGAACGCCATGAAGGCGCGCGCCCTGGTGATGGAAGCCAACCGGATCATGATAGAGGCGGCCCAGGGCAACGATAACCTGGCCCTACAACAGTTGAGCACATTGATCGACCACCACGACCTGACCACCATCAACCGGCGGGTGTTCGACGAAGCGCCGGGGCTCGGCGGCTTCATGGCCCGCGCTCACCGCCTGAGCGGCTTGGCGTTACCCAGCTTCTATCTGGAAATCTTCGCCGAGTTGCTGGTTGTATCAGAGTCCGCGCCATCGGCGACCGCGGCCCCCATCCCGGCCTTTCTGACCGCCAAGGAACAGTCCATCCTGGATTTACTGCGCCGGGGCTTCAGCAACACAGAAATCAGCCAGCACACGGGAACGGCCCTTTCCACCACCAAGTGGCACTTGAAGAACATCTACACCAAGCTTGGGGTTAACAATCGGACGGAGGCCGCCGTGGGAAAGCGTCAGGAGGGGGCCTGATCACAGGTTTCCGCCCTCCTGCCATTCACTAAGTCGGACCTGCGGGCCTTCGCGCCTCGCCACAGGATCCAGGACGATTTGGCCAAATCGGCTTTAACTAAAGTGGCTTTAACTAAAGCAGTTTTAGCTAAAACGGTTTTAACTAAAGCGGTTTGACAAACACCTTGGAATTTCGCTGCCAGTTGTAGAGTTGCTTGCGCAGGCCGGGCAGCGCATCGACCGAAGCCGGCTGAAAGCCGCGCTCGATAAACCAGTGCGCGGTTTGTGTCGTCAGCACGAAGAGATGCTCGATATTCTGCTCCCGAGCCTTGCCCTCGACATATGCCAGCAGGCTGTCGCCACGCCCCTTGCTGCGATAGTCATTCTTGACGGCCACACAGGCCAGTTCGGCCATTCGCTCATCATGAAAGGGATACAGGGCGGCGCAGCCGACGATGGTGCCATCCCGTTCATCGACCGTGAAATAGCCGATTTCCCGCTCCAGCAACTCCCGCGAGCGCCGCACCAGAATACCGCCTTCCTCCAGGGGACGAATCAGTTCAAGAATGCCGCCAACGTCGTCGATGGTCGCCGGGCGGACCTGTTCGTAACGTTCATCGGTGACCATGGAACCGATTCCGTCGCGGGTAAATAGCTCCTGCAAGAGCGCGCCATCGGCATGATAGCTGATGATGTGGGCACGCTTGACGCCGTTTTGGCAGGCCCGGCACAGGGCCAGCAGCGAGCGCCGGGCATTGTCGTCGTCGATCTGCTCCAGCCGCTGCATGGCCTGACTCACCCGCAGCTCGCGCTGGAGCTGACCCTGCTCGCTGAGCAGACCCGCCTGCTCACTGAACACGATGAGCTTATCCGCCTGCAGCGCCATGGCCACGGAGCTGGCCACATCCTCACAGGACAGGTTGAAGGATTCGCCGGTCGGCGAGTAGCCCACGCAGGGCTGCAACACGATATTATTGGCCGCCAGCATGGCCGCGATGGACACCGCATCCACCTTGCGCACGTTGCCGGTATGGCACAAATCGATGCCATCCACGACGCCAATCGGCCGGGCCGACAGCCAGTTGCCGCTGACCACCTGAATGTCCGCGCCATGCATGGGCGAGTTTATCAGGCCCATCGACAGCTTGGCCTCCAGCAAGTGCCGCAAACGTCCCGCCGCCTCATGCACGCAGGCCATGGTCTGCTCGTCGGTAACCCGCATACCCCGATGAAAGCGCGGCTCCACACCGGAATCACGCAACCGCTGGTCGATCTGCGGGCGCGCGCCAAATGCGATCACCAGGCGCACGCCGAGACTGTGCAGCAAGGCGATGTCATGAATGATATGGGTCAGGTTGGGGTGTTCCAGCACCTCGCCCCCCAGCAACAAAACCAAGGTCTTGCCGCGATGGGCATTGATGTAAGGCGCCGAATGGCGAAACCAGTAAACCTGATCGGCAATGTTCAAGGGCGTAATCCTTTCCGTCACGGCCAGTATTTGAGTCAACAGTTCTCCAGGCAGAATCGCTGGATCAACTGCCGAAGGATACGAATCGCTGGCTCGATCTGGGCCAGCTCCAGATACTCATCGGGCTGATGGGCCTGATCGATGTTGCCCGGCCCCAGCACCAGGGTTTCCATGCCCAGTTGCTGCAAAAACGGCGCCTCCGTGGCAAAGGCAACCGCGCCGGCGCTGTGGCCGCTCAGCTGCTCGCACAAGCGCACCAGCTCGCTGTCCGCCGCCTGCTCAAACGGCGCCACGCCCTCAAACAGCGGCAGACCTCGGACACCATCGCGTCGCCGGGCGACAAGTCCAGAAGGGTCAACCTCCTCAACTGGGACGGTCTCGGCACGGGCGGCCTGTTCCCCGGAAGCAAGGACTA
>CAYXVO010000495.1:0-2514 GCA_964467875.1 uncultured Pseudomonadales bacterium
CAGGCTGGCCTCAATGCCACCCACCAATACTTGCACATCCTTGAAGGCTTCGCGGCAGCGTTGCGAGTACACCGTCACCGCTCGGTCCGGACGCATGCCGCCGACGTTGTCCGGCGTATAGGCGTCGTCGTGGCGCAGTTTAAGATCGGCGGTGTAGCGGTTGATCATGGAGTCCATGTTGCCCGCCGACACGGCGAAAAACAGGTTGGGCCGGCCCAGTACGCGGAACGGATCCGCTGACTGCCAGTCGGGCTGGGCAATGATCCCGACCCGGAATCCCTGGGACTCCCACAGACGGCCAATCACCGCCATGCCGAAGCTGGGATGATCCACGTAGGCGTCGCCACAGACGATGATAATGTCGCAACTGTCCCAGCCGAGCTGGTCCATTTCCTGACGCGACATGGGGAGAAACGGCGCCGTGCCGAAACATTCAGCCCAATAGCGGTTATAGGAGAAAAGAGGTGCTGCCTGCATCGCCAACTGGCCTGTCTGTAAGAATAACGGGAGACGACGGCAACAGGGCCGCCGCCGGAAAGACCGAGCATTTTACCCAACTATTGCAGCGGGGGCCAATCCTGTGGCATTACCATTGCGTCAGAGGCACCCTCGCCTTGACTGGCTAGGCGCCCGGGCTTGGCTTAAAACTGATCCGCGCAACCACCCTGGCGGCTCTCGGCGATACGCCGGTGCACATCCCGCAGAAACTTGTCGCTGATCTCTCGCGCCCTGATCAGGTAGGCCGTGCCACTCTGGAACTGGCCCCTGTATTCATCGGCGGAGGCGTAATAGGCGTCGATGATATCGTTCACGCCCTTGAGCGCCAGCTCGGGAACCTGCTCCATTTGGAAGGTCTCGACGATCGGTTGATATTCCGGCCGCGAGAACTCATAAAAGAGCTCGTCGATCAGCACTCGCGCCTCGAACAGCTTCGGTGAGACCAATGTCTCCAGGGCATCACTGCCCTTCACCCGGCTGCCGGCCATCAAGCGCTGCGCGTGCATGTCGTTGAGCCCGGACCAGACCCGTGCAAACACCTTCTGCATGCGTACGGCGAGCTGGTAGTAGAGGCCTGTTTTCAACTCCTGGGGCTTCCATTCTTCGGGGCTTTCCCAATAGCTGACACAGGCCTGGAAGTCGGAGCGCTGCGCCCGGCGCTCTGCAATAACCGCCTGCAGAAACATGATCTGGCTACGAGCCAGTTGCTGCAGTGCTGGTTCATCCTGATAGGCACCGGTATCGAGCTGAGCCTCCAGTGCGCGCAGGGCACGACTTGCGGCCTCAAATTCAGCGCCCAGGTAGAGCTCAACGGTCGTCAGATACGCCCGTGCCGCCTGTCCCGCAAGACTGGCATCTTCGGCCAGAGAGGACTTGCGGGCTTGCGCAATGTAGGTACGCAGCAGGCTCTCGTCGCGGGTCAGGTCGCGCAGACTCCAGACTGGCAAATAGGTCAGCCGGGTCGCACAGGCCGCGTTGCGAAACAGGCCTTCCGCCTCACGCCGGGCCTTCTCGGTGTGTCCCTGGGACAGCGCCTGCCGGAAGGTCTGATGGGCTTGCCGGCAGACTTCCGCCTTTGCTTCCCGCTTGGCCTCCCTCTTCGCTTCAGTGGAGGACGATGCGGCAACCGTGGCGGAAGGCGACGATAAACTGCTACAACCACCGAGCAGGAGCACGATTCCAAGCAAGAGCAAGGGTCCGAGCAAGCGCCATGTTCCGAGCGGGCGCAATGGCCCGAACCAGGTCGGCGTGGCCGGAACCGCATAGAAAGAGGGGCGAAAGTGCATTGCATTCTCCAGGGTATGAGCACGCACAACGTCAGGTTTGATCAGGGCAGGCATCGTCGAGGCCTTACTCTGGCAGAGTTCCTGCCCGGTTGCCAGATGGAGAACGACGCAGTCAGGATGCCGGCGCCAGGTTACGGACAGACCAGCATCAAATAACCCAGCCTAACGCGCCAGCCAGCGATCCAGCGCATTGGCAAAGGCCTGTCGCTCGCTCTGGCCATACGCTGCGGGGCCACCGCGCAGCTGACCGATGCCGCGCAACTCCTCCATCAAGTTCCGCATGCCCAGACGCTGCCGGATATTCTCCCGGGTATAATGCTCCCCTCGGGGATTAATGGCTTCCGCGCCTTTTTCAACCACCTCGGCAGCCAGCGGAATGTCGGCGGTAATAACCAGATCACCCACCGCCGCCTGCTGCACAATCAGGTGATCTGCCACGTCGAATCCAGCCCCCACCTGCAACGACCGGATCCAGGGGGATGGCGGTGTCCGCATTGGCTGATTGGCAACCAGCGTGACCATCACCTGACAGCGTTGCGCGGCTCGAAACAGAATCTCCTTGACGACCACCGGACAGGCGTCTGCATCAACCCAGATTGGCATATCGGCCCCTTACATTCGCTTGGTGCGCACATTATTGCATATTGCCGATCAGATGAGTCTTTATAGGAACGCGCGAAAGCGTAGGTTGACGGCGATAGCGTTGGTAGATAGCGGTAGCGTTTGCAAA
>CAYXVO010000496.1:0-2513 GCA_964467875.1 uncultured Pseudomonadales bacterium
GTTGCTGCGATCGGCCAAGATCGTGGCGATCATCGACAGTTCCTGCTGCAGCCGCTGCTTGTAGGTGTGGTTCTCGTAGCCGATAAAGCTCAGGCTGACGAGCAGAATGCCGACCATGCTGGTGAACATGGTCATCAGGACCAGCTTCTGCTTGATCGGGAGGCGTTTCAGGCGAGTCAGGGACGGTTGCTTCATTTCAGTACGTCCTGGGCCAGTTCCAGCAGCTTGGCACTGATCTGCAACCCGGCGTCGCGGGCTGCCTGCAGGTTGATCTGGAAGCGAATGACATTACCCACCGTGACAAATCCGATCATGCCGCCATTGCGGGCAAAATCCTTCATGTCACTGACCGTCAGGATGTGCCCGGCATGGGCCTTGGCCAGCAGCGCTTCGACAGATCTGGCTTCCGAGGCACTGATGAACAGCACATCACAGCCAGTGAGGGCCGTGATCTGCTCGGGATATTGAAGCCGCAGCGGCCGCCCCAGAGCCTTGAGCTGGCTTATGGGTTCGAGCTGGGCACGGAAGGGGTCTTCGCCAAAGATGCAGAGGTCAATTGGTTCGTCCGCCAGCGTGGGTGGCTGGGACCAGGAAATGAACTTGATGAAGTTGTACAGGTAAGCAGCCTTGACCTCGTATTCCGAGCGCGCCCAGGCGGAGGTCTGACCCGCGGCCCAGAGCATCAGGGCAAGCAGGAGAAAGACATGGGGTTTACGCAAGGTTGAGATCATGAAACGGCCGATCGATGGATGACGTCACAGTTGTGCGGAATCAGCTGGGTGCCTGCCTGGCGGTGGACAGGTGCCGGCCGGGAATCGAATCACAGGGTAACAATAGTCCGGCAATCGGTATAGTAAAGCGTCCCGGGAAATTAAATCAGGCCCAGGGCGCGCAGTACGAACAGGCCCAGGCTGAGAGTCAGCACTGACGCCAGCGTTGACAGCGCCACCAGATTGGCGGCGAGCCGGCTATTACCGCCAATGGCCTGGGTCATGACGAAACTGACGGTGGCGGTGGGGCTGGCGAGCATGAGAAACAGCGTGCCCAGGATCAGGCCATCCAGGCCTAGCCACCAGGCGCCCAATGTCTGCAGGCCCGGCAGGGCCAGAAGCTTGATGAGCGAGGCCCAGAGCGAAAGACTGGAGGTATCGCGCAGGGTTTTGAGATGAATGGTCGCACCCACGCACAGCAGCGCCAGGGGCAGGGTCAGATCCGCAAAATAGCGGCCGGTCTGGAGCAGGATCTCGGGCAGCCGCCACTCCAGCGCGGCCAGTGGCAGCGCGGCGAGAATGGCGATGATCAGCGGGTTGCGGCCCAGGTCCCGCAGCAGGCGGCGCCAGTCGATGCGGGGCGACTGCTGGACGGCGAGGGTGAGGATGAACACCGACAGCACGTTGTAGAGCAGGGTGATGGCGGCCAGTAACAGCGAGCCCACCGCCAGCCCCTTTGGCCCATAGAGACTGGCGCAAAGCGCCAGGCCAATGATCCCCAGGTTGCCCCGCAGCGCGCCCTGGACAAAGACGCCGCGATCGTCAGCCGTTGCAATCCAGCGCCAGGCGCCCCACCACAGCAGGAAAAATGCGACCAGAGTGGACTGCAGGGCATAGGCCAGCTGCCCGGTGTGCACCACGGCGCCGATATCGAGCTGGACGATGTTGATGAAGATGAGGGTGGGCAGTGCGGCGGAAAAAATCAGCTTCGACGCCCGCGCCACGAAGTGATCGTCAATCAGCCCCAGGCGCTGAAACAGCCAGCCCAGCAGGACCAGACAGAAAATCGGCAGAGTGACGCTGGCGGCAAAGGCCAGGCTTTCAAGGTAGAGATTCACGCGAGATAGATCTTCACACGAGAGTAGGCTTCATACGAGATAGAACGTGACACGAGATAAAGCGTCACACGGGATAAAGCCTCGCACGAGATAGCTTCACACCTGGATCTGCGAGCGGAAGATTACAGTCCCAGGCGGCCGATTTCGATCTTCGGGCAGTGGTCCATGATCACCTGCAGGCCCGCTTCGGTGGCCCGTTGTGCGGCTGCTTCATTGACCACGCCCAATTGCATCCAGACCGCGCCGGCGCCGATTGCGATGGCTTCCTCGGTGATCTGCGCCGCTGCTTCCGAGTTGCGGAAGATGTCGACCATGTCGATGTTGTCGGGCACATCGGCAAGCTGGGCGAACACCGTCTCGCCTAGCAGCGTTTCACCACTCAGGCTGGGATTGACCGGGATCACCCGATAGCCCTTGTTCTGGAGAAATTGCATGACGCGGTAGCTGTCGCGGTGGGGTTTGTTGCTGGCGCCCACCAGGGCGATGGTTTTGACGCGGGTCAGAAGATCCCGGATATCGGCATCGGTGGGGTGGGCCATGGTTTACTCCGGCAACGGGTTGATTGGCCTCATTATGAGCTCGAAGCGGGGGCAGGACAATCAGTGCTTGGCTGGCGGTAAACGCGGTTGCCATCACTGCCAGTGTCACTGGCGGCGTTACTGTCAGCGTTACTGTCAGCGTTACT
>CAYXVO010000497.1:0-2511 GCA_964467875.1 uncultured Pseudomonadales bacterium
CGATTTTGTGCAGCCCTCGCGCCGATGGGCGTCCGGGCTAGGCCCGAGGAAAACGATATGCGATTAACGAGCTACACGGACTATTCACTGCGGGTGTTGATGTACCTGGGGCTCAAGGACGGCACCCTGACGACAATCCAGGAGATCGCCGACAGCTATCGGATCTCCAAGAACCACCTGATGAAAATCGTCCACGAACTGAACCTGAAGGGCTATATCGACAGCATTCGCGGCAAGCGCGGCGGCATCCGCCTGGGGCGGCCCGCCGCCGACATCCGGCTTGGCCGGCTGATTCGCGATACCGAGCAGGATTTTGCCCTGGCGGAATGTTTCGGCACCTGCAACGAGTGCGTCATCACGCCCGCCTGTCGGATCAACCGGGTCCTGGCGGATGGCCTGAATGCCTTCCTGCAGGTGCTCGACAGCTACACCCTCGCCGATATGCTGACGCCGGAGCTGCAACCCCAGTTGATCCGCCTGCTGCAGATCGAGGAGCCCCCTAGTCCGTTAGCACGTCCGAGCCGAAAATCTCGTAGTGGATCCGGCTCTGGTCCACGCCCAGTGCCAGCAGCCGGTCCCGGTGCAGGCGAATGAACGGAATCGGTCCACACAAGTAGTAATCCGCATCAGCCAGCAGAACCTGATCGCGTACCTCATCGAGATCGACCCGGCCGATCCGGTCGTAATCCTCGCCAGGGCGATCCTGACCCCCGACGAATTCCAGAAAGATAACGGAGCTCACGTTGTCCTTGTCGTGGGTCGCGTGCCGTACCACATCCTTCATCGCGCGGACCTCGCTGCTGCGAGCGCCGTGCACGAACACCACTGTGCGTTGCGGCTGGTTGGCGATCAGGGTGTTGAGCATGCTCAACATGGGCGTCACCCCCACGCCGCCGCTGATGAGCACCGCCGGTGTATCGCGGTCGTCGTGGAGCATGAAATCGCCAAACGGCGGGCTCACCTCGATCTCGTCACCCTCGTTGTAGGCATCATGTAGCAGATTGGACACCAGACCCGCTGGAACCTGATCCTTCTGCCCTTCCCGCTTGACCGAAATCCGCAAATACTCGCCATTGGGCGCGTCCGACAGACTGTACTGGCGCGGCTGGGTCAACCCCAATGCCGGCACGAACACCCGCACGCTGATGTACTGGCCCGGCTTGAAGCGCGGCACACCGCCACCATCGACCGGGTAGAGATAGAACGATGTGATTTCACGGCTCTCGGGTTCCTTGCGGCGGATCACGAACCGGCGCCAGCCGCGCCAGCCACCCGCCTCCTGCTCGGCCTGGCGATACAGGCCCGCCTCGGTTTTGATCAGCAGCCCCGCCAGCTCGCCATAGGCTTCACGCCAGGCATTGATGATGTCGTCCGTGGCCGCCTCGCCCAGCACTTCCTTGATCGAGGCCAGTAAGTGATGCCCGACGATGTCGTACTGCGCCGGCGTGATCTGCAGGCTCGCGTGCTTGTTGGTGATGCGCTCCACGGCACGGGCCAGCACTTCCGGCTGCTCGATGTTGGCGGCATAGGCGTACACCGCGTTGGAGAGGGCGCGGGGCTGATCGCCCGCCGCCTGGTTGAACAGGTTCTTGAGCTCCGGCTCTTCCCGGAACATGCGTTTGTAAAAGTGCTCGGTAATGGCGAGTCCGTGCTGCGCCAGGACCGGCGCGGTGGCCTTGACGATCGCGGCCGTTTGAGGTGATGGCATGAGATTTCCCTCCGTGTGCTGCCAGTCGTTCCAAAACAATGATGTGGATGCATCCGGACACCAAGGTTGTCGGCTTGTCGCTGACTGCTTGTGGCGTAGCGCTTGAAATGGCGACAACATTGATATTAAATACATCTTTAAAAGATGTAGATTAAATACATCGAATGCCTGGCACATCCTACCCGATGTCAGCCTGGGATTCACCTGCCGATATCCAGGAGCGTCGCACATGTCTCATCACCGTCTGATCCATATCGCCAATCTCACCATGGCCATGGCTGTCATTCTCTGCAGTCTGGCAATCTCCGCCGTGTTCCTGTTCGATCAGTACCTGACCATTCCACAACAGATCATGGGTCACACCAGTCTGCTGCTCAGCGCCACGGCCCTGAAGATCGGCTATGTGATCCGCTTGAATGGACTGCGTCGGCAGCAGTTACAGGAAATTTAATCGGTACGAAAGATCGGTATCAGACCGGTGCAATGCCGTAGAACCCTTCAAGAACCACAGCCAGCGAGGTGAACTGCCATGGCCAAACGACGCAAGCGCAGCGCGGGATATGAACCAACAGCGGCTGAAATCCAGGCCCAACACCTGGCATGGCGGGAGGTAACCACACAGGAAGCAAAAGCCAACCGCCAACGCCATCAAGCGCAAGGGCTGATCGGAGGCCGACGGGCCGCCTACTGACGCCTTAGCTGTGGGGTGGGTGCCGAGCGCTTACCCCGGAAAGAGGCCAGTGGAGGCAATCGGGATAGGGGGGAACCCATTGGTTCCGCCCCTCCCACACCACCCGGCATGC
>CAYXVO010000498.1:0-2510 GCA_964467875.1 uncultured Pseudomonadales bacterium
GTCGAGAGAAGATCTACGTCAAGGAGATCAAAGGCTTCTTTCAACGCATCCGCACAGTCTCCCTTTGGCTGTTGATGGGCATGTACTTCGCTTTTTGCTGGATCAACGTCAATGGCCAGCAGATCGTTTACTTCGACCTTCCCGGGCGTCAGTTCCACCTGTTTGGCGAGACATTCTTTCCCCAGGACTTCATGCTTCTGTCCTGGCTACTGATCATTTGTGCATTTGGCCTATTTTTTGTGACAGCCCTGTTTGGCCGGGTATGGTGTGGCTATACCTGCCCGCAAACGGTCTGGACCTTTATCTTCATGTGGATTGAAGGGCGCGTCGAGGGCAGCCGGAACCAGCGCATGAAGCTGGACAAAGGACCTAACAATGCCAACAAGATTGCCCGCAAAAGCGTCAAGCACGCTCTTTGGCTATTCGTTGCATTCGCAACCGGCCTCACCTTCGTTGGCTATTTCTACCCTATCCGTGAACTGGTAACAGACTTCTTTACACTCGATGCGGGTGGTTGGGCGTATTTCTGGATCGGCTTTTTCACACTGGCCACCTATCTCAATGCAGGCTGGTTGCGGGAGCAGGTCTGTCTCTACATGTGCCCCTATGCCCGCTTTCAGTCAGTGATGTTCGACCGCAACACCTTGATCGTGTCCTACAACCCCAATCGTGGCGAACCCCGCGGCAGCCGTAAGCGCGGTATCGACCCGCGTCAGGCTGATCTGGGTGACTGCATTGACTGTGGCATGTGCGTACAGGTGTGCCCCACCGGTATCGATATCCGCGATGGCCTCCAATACGAGTGTATTGGTTGCGCCCTCTGTATCGATGCCTGTGACTCCATTATGGAGAAAATGGAGTACCCCAAAGGCCTCATCAGCTATACCAGCGAAAATGCTTTGGAAGGCAAGCCCTCCAAGTATTTGCGCCCGCGCACGCTGATCTACGCGGCCTTGTTGTTGGCAATGATGAGCGCGGTGTTCTACACCATCACCCATCGCCACCCAGTCGAACTCGATGTTCTGCGCGACCGGGGCACCCTGTATAACGAAACCGCTGATGGCGACATCCAGAACAACTATGTCCTGAAAGTCATTAACAAAGCGGATGCTACACGGGAATTTCATGTAGAGGTTCGCGGTCTAACCGGGGCCGAACTGAAAACCGGCGTACCTGTGTTGCTGTATCCCTTCGAAGTGATGGATGTGCCAGTTCGGGTGGAGGTTCCGCCTGAGAATGTGCAGAGCCGGAACACAGCGATCGAATTTGTCATAACGGCCAAGGAAGACAGTACGATCCAGGCGAGCAAGGAATCCCGCTTCCTGGCACCCGAACCCACGCCTTAATCTGGTCTAGGGAGGCCGCCACAAGCGGCCTCCCCTCGTACAGGATATTCCGATGTCGATTAGCTCTTCTGAACAGCAAAAGCCCTGGTACCGCCAGTTCTGGCCCTGGGCGCTTCTGTCCGTGCCAATGACCTCCATTGTTCTCGGCATGATCATGCTGACCGTCGCCATCAATGGGAGAGACACCGTTGTGGTCGACAACTACTACAAGGAGGGCCTCGGCATCAATGAGGCCTTGGGCAAAGACCAGTTCGCCAAGGAGCTGGGATTAACTGCCGAAATTCGCTTTGCTGACGCTCAAAGGGTGAACGTTGTGCTGCGTGCCAGCGAAACCATCGCGCCGGAGTTTCTGACGTTCAAATTGTTTCATCCAACGCTTGCCGGTCAGGATACGACGGTTCAGTTGCGCCAGGTCGGTCCACTCCAGTTTGAGGCACAACTGCCGAAGGCGTTAAGCGGACGTTGGTATTTTGACCTGCTAGACGACCAGGATTTGTGGCGCATGAAAGGCCAGATACGTCTTCCTCATGAGGACGCAATCATCCTTGGCAATACCAGCAGCTGACAATGTCTGCCGACACGCCTTGCTCCTGCTACCACTGCGGCGCACCGGTTCCCGCGGGACTCAATATCCATGCTCGGATTGGCGATCAGGACGTGGCCATGTGCTGCCACGGCTGTCGCGCGGTTGCCGAAGCCATCGTCGCCGGTGGTCTGGGCGACTTTTACCGCCATCGCACCACTGCGGCCGCAACACCGACGGAGCTGCCTGAAACCAAACAGCGCGAACTTGCCCTGTTCGACCGGCAAGACATTCAGCAGGATTTCGTCCGCCGTATCGCACCAGATCAAAATGAATGCACGCTGATCATCGGTGGTATTACCTGTGCCGCCTGTATCTGGTTGCTGGAACGGTTTGCAGCAGAGCAGCCGGGCGTGCATAGCCTTCAGGTCAATCATTCAACCCATCGGGGCCTGCTGACCTGGGATCCTGGACAGATTGCCCTGGGGACTCTCCTACGCCGGTTGCACGAAATCGGTTATGAAGCCTATCCGTACACTCCTGACCACGAGCAGCAACTGCAGGAAAAGCAGGACCGGCAGATGCTGATCCGTATCTGCGTCGCCGGCTTTGGCATGATGCAGAGCATGATGTTCGCCATC
>CAYXVO010000499.1:0-2504 GCA_964467875.1 uncultured Pseudomonadales bacterium
CAGGATCTGTTAACGCGCAGCAATGGCAAATGTGAACTCTGCTCGGCCGAAGCCGGATTAGACACATTCCCGGTGACGGGTGCCGACCGCCAGGACGATACCCTGATCGCCTGTGCCACCTGCCGGGAACAAATGACGGGAAGCGCGGCCCTGGATCCCGAGCACTGGCGCGCCCTGAGCGATAGCATGTGGAGCCCGGTACCGGCGGTACAGGTGGCCGCCTGGCGCATGCTGAAGCGACTCAGCACGGAAAGCTGGGCGCAGGACCTGCTAGACATGCTGTATCTGGACGAGGAACTCCTAAGCTGGGCGGAAGCAGACCGCGTGCCTGTCGACGATGCCCAGACACCGACCCGGGACTGTCATGGCGCCATCCTGCAGGCCGGCGACACCGTGACGATCATCAAGGATCTGGATGTCAAAGGCACCAGTTTCACCGCCAAGCGCGGCACTGCGGTGCGCAACATCTCGCTGACCGATAATCCCGAGCACATCGAGGGGCGCGTCAACGGCACCCGCATCGTCATCCTGACCCAATACGTCAAAAAGACCTGATCCGATTTTGGACAAGCCTCGATTGGAAAAAGCCTAGAATTGTGGCGCATCAGCTCCGAACGGAACATCAGCCGACAGGACCCTCATGCGCCAGCGCCGCTTTCTGATCCTTGCCCTCAGCCTGCTCGTTTTGCTGCATGTCTACATCGGCCAGCGCATTCTGCCCGCGCTGCCGGTGGCAGGCGTGGGGCAACTGGCGGGCGTGCTGTACCTGATCTTGTCCGCGCTGCTGATTCCCGCCGGTTTCGGTGCCCGCCGTCTACTGCCCAAGCCGCTCGCCGAGCGCCTGGTCTGGCCTGGACTGCTGGCCATCGGCCTGGGATCGTCGCTGCTGGTGCTCACGCTGCTGCGAGATATCGTCCTGCTCGTAGCCCTGCCGTTTCTGTCCGGCGCCGACCTGTCCGCGCTGTCCCGCACGACCGCGCTGGGCGTCCCGCTCCTGAGCCTGCTGCTGAGCATCGTTGGCTTTAGCAATGCGCGTCGGACCGCGCGGGTGGTGGAGGTGCAAATACCGCTCGCCAACCTGCCCCCGGCCTTTCACAACTTCAGCATTGTCCAGATTAGCGACATCCATGTGGGCCCGACCATCAAGCACGAATATCTCGATGCCATCGTGCGACGGGTCAATGAGCTGGACGCCGACATTGTGGCGATCACCGGCGATCTGGTGGATGGCCGGGTGGAATCCCTTGCTCCCCACATCGCGCCCCTGGGCCGGTTACAGGGACGTCACGGCTGCTACTTCGTCACTGGCAACCATGAGTACTATTCCGGCGCCCCCGGCTGGATCCGGGAGCTGCGCCGGCTTGGGATTCGGGTGCTGCTCAACGAACACGAGGTCCTGCAGCGGGACGATGCCGCGCTGGTCATTGCCGGCATCACCGACTACAGCGCCCATCTGTTTGAACCCGAGCACCGCAGCGACCCGCAGAAAGCCCTGGCCGGCGCGCCAACCACGGCGGCCGCCCGAATCCTGCTGGCCCATCAGCCGCGCTCCTGTTTTGGCGCCGAGCAGGCGGGGTTCGATGTGCAGTTATCCGGCCATACCCATGGTGGCCAATTCCTGCCCTGGAATTTCTTCGTTCCGCTGCAACAGCCATTCGTGGCGGGGCTCAAACGCGTCGGCCGACTCTGGCTCTATGTCAGCCGGGGCACGGGATATTGGGGACCGCCCATGCGCCTGGGCGCGCCGTCGGAGATTACCCGGATCAGGCTGGTTAGGGGGTGACCGGCGCCGGTGATGCCTCCGCTGATGTCGCCGACTGATTTTCAGGGGGAGCTTGCGCAGCGGTGGATGGAGTTGCTTCCATCGAGGTTTGCGTTGCGCCGCCAACAGTCCAGCGACCCTTCTGCATATCGCAGCTGGATTTCATGCTGGCCAGATCCTCGGGGTTCGTACGGTAGTAAAACACCGTGATCGGACGCTCGAAAAAGGTGTCGCAGGCACCCTGATGCGCCGCCGGGCAACTATCCACGTAGGTCACACTGGGCCGCTCGCCATAGGCACTGCCATAGTCGGCCACCCATTCGCAGGTGGCCTGAAACGCGTCCGGTGCCAAGCCGTCGTTGCGCATGCAGTCATTGACCTCAATCTTGCGGCCTTCGTATTCCAGTTCGCCCTTCAGCGCGCAGGCCGCCGCTTGTACGGCAACCGTCGTGGCGGATTGCTCGGCCGCGGTCTCAGTGGCGGGCGCATCCATGCCGGACAACTCATCCGTGGGTGCATCCCTGAATTCATTGTTGAATAGGTACAGGGCCGCCAGCACGGCGCCCCCCAGGATCACGGCGGTTAGAATCTTGTTCTTCATGAAATTTTCCGTCAGTACGTACAGCCAGGGGTTTCGCCGAGTCTAACGCAGGGCTCGCCCCCGGTGAACGGAAGATTTCCTTGGATATGACCCAGTTCGCGTGCAACGAGTCACATCAGGTGGCGCTGATGATCACCTTCA
>CAYXVO010000500.1:0-2491 GCA_964467875.1 uncultured Pseudomonadales bacterium
ACCTGGGCCTGCTGGCGGAAGAGTACGATCCGCGCCAGGGGCGGCAGGTGGGCAACTTCCCCCAGGCGTTCTCCCACATTGCGCTGGTGAACACCGCCAACAACCTGGCCTCGGCCAAGGGGCCGAGCCTGCAGCGGGCCGAGCAGGATTGAGCGGAGACTGGTGAAAGCCGGACGGCGACTCTAGGATCAGTCGATCCGGTTTCGCTCTTCAGGGAGGAGGCATGGCATGCACATCAAGCCGAGTCTTGCAGTGGCACTGCCCATTGCCATCAGTCTCGTTCTGGTGGCGGCGGAAATTCCAGCAAACACCTGGTGGACCAGTGCCGCCTTCAGCCTGGCGGCGGGTGTGGCGGCCCTCAGCCTGATGGCCTGTGCCGCTCTTCTGGGCTCACGCTGGGGGATAGTCGAAAGCAGTTTCGGCGGGCTCGACCGGGTCTATCGTGCCCACAAGTGGATGGGTATCTGGGCCTTGGGACTGGCGTCGTTTCACCTGGTGTTCAAGGCGGGACTGGACGACTGGCAGACCGCCGCCATCATCGAGCTGTCGCGCCCCTTGACGCGCCTGGTACGACAGCTGAGCTATGTCGCGCTGGTCTTCATTATCCTGCTGGCCCTGAACCGCAACATCCCCTACAGCCGCTGGCGCTTGTGGCACAAGACCTCGGGGCCTCTGTTTCTGATCGTTGTGGCGCACTGGCTAAGCTTCGACTCGCCGATTACATTGGCCAGCCCAACGGGACTCTGGTTGAGCCTGGTCTCGATATTAGGGGTCGCCGGCGCGGCGTATAAACTCCTGCTCTACCCCTTCCTGGCGCACCACGCAGAGTATGAGATTACCGGCGTGTCCCGCGGCAACCATGCGATGTGCCTGCAACTGGCCCCGGCGGGCAAGCCGGTCCGCTTCAAAGCGGGGCAGTTCGGCTTTCTCCGGATGAAAGAAGAAGGCTTGCGAGAGCCCCATCCCTTTACCATTGCCAGCGCCGCCAACAGCACGGGCCAGGTCGAATTTTTGATCCGCAACTTGGGGGACTACACCCAACAGCTGATCAACCGCTGTCGGCCTGGCATGCGCGCCGATATCTACGCACCCTATGGCCGTTTCCTGCGCCCGCCGGCCGGTCGGCGGGAAATCTGGATCGGCGGCGGGGTGGGGATTTCACCGTTCGTCGCCTGGCTGAAAGACGAGACGGCAACGGGCTTCGAGCGGGTGACGTTGTTCTATTTCTTCAGCGCAGGGCGCGCCTTTCCCGACGTCGACGTACTAGCGGACATGGCGCGCCAACGCGGCGTGGAGCTCGTGCCGGTCGCGGGCGGCGCCGCCAGCCCCGAGTTTGGTGATCGATTTGATGCAATTCTGCGGGACGCCGGATCCGAGGTCCAAGTCAGCTTCTGTGGTCCCAAGGGATTGCTGACCCAGGTGCAATCACGACTGGACGCTGCCGGCGTGCCGGGGGCCAACGTCCATTATGAGTACTTTGAATTTCGCTAGCGGGCCGCAACAAACAGCGCATTTGGGCAATTTCAGGCACCCAATTCAATCCCGCAGATCGCTTGGCCAGGCTTCAGGCTGGTCCATGACAAACATCGTTTGGCCGTTGATCTTTTTCAATGGATACACGGCCTCCGGCTCTAATGCTTGAACGATGTCCGTCTCTTTCTTCAGATATTTATGCGGGTCCTCAAGGTGCGATTCACCTTTCTTAAAGACGGCGGTCAGGATGCATTCCCGCAGGGAATCCCAGTAATTGGCGACGGAGCCGGAAAATAGATAGAACTCATGATCCCAGACCCCAACGCCATAGACCTTCTGCACCTGGCTTTCTTGTGTATTGAGAAAGATACCGATGTCGACATTGTTGTCGGTACTAAACAGGGGAAAAAAGCGCAAGAACAGATCAGGTAGTGTTTCATCCTCCTGCACCATCGTTTTGTAGGCATCGTGCAGTTGCAAAGCGGAAGCCAACGAATTGAACTGATAGCCCGGTTTCAGCAGACCACTCGCTTTTTCCCCATCGGCCCACTGATAGATAAGGCGAAGTTCCGGCGGCACAACCAGTCCCGCATACGCCTGCTCCAGGCTGCATAACTGCTGATCGCTGGCAGGATCGTTCAAAGCACCTTTGAGCTTCCAGTCCACTTTTGCCAACAGAAAGGCCTTTCGTGACTTGAACTGCTCGGGAAGCGGAGCAGGCGTCCCGCTCCCGAGAAAGTCCTTAATGGCGCCTAATGAAGTTGTCAGATCGTTCATCGCTATCTACCCAGGGGAACCGCGACGGTGATGGGAATATCTTGTCCCGCAATAACCAGGAAATTATCATTTGGTCGCATCTTCGCCATTCTTATGAGTGCACCAAAGGCTCCACCGACCCGTCTATTTTCGGACCTCGGAATATAACGCAGAGACACGCGCCAAGGATAATTCTTGTATCCTCCCTGCGTCGTGCGGGAGAAGGGATATTCGTCGCAATCGACATTTCCATAGTTTCTCG
>CAYXVO010000501.1:0-2489 GCA_964467875.1 uncultured Pseudomonadales bacterium
GGGGTCATTGGCAGGCTTGGTGGCTTTTGTTGGTGTATGGCTGAGAGTTGCTGAGGGGTTGATAGCTGGTGTGCGGCGGACAGTTGATGCGGGGGTGATAGCTCGTGTCGGGCTGACAATCAGCGTCGGGCTAATGGTTGCTGGAGGGCTAGCCGGTTGTGCGGGGGCGGGCGGTCCGGTTCAGACGGCTTACGATGAGTCCGCCAACTTCTCCCGCTACCGGACGTTCGAGATCGAGGCGGTCAGCACTGATCGTATGTACGGATTGATCAATGCCATGGTGCAGGATGCGCTGACTCGCACTCTGCTGGTTAAGGGCTTGGGTCCTGCGCTGGAAACCGAGCCGGATCTCAGGGTGCGGTTCGCAACCGAGGTCGAGAACGTAGCCGGCGTTGATATCGAATACGTCCCCACGGAGCGGGGCATCTGGACCCGCTATTTCGCCGATCCGGAAACGGCCGGGCGGCTATTGGTCAATGTGGTGGATCTGGACAGCGGTCGGGTGGTCTGGAAGGGAGTGACGTCGGGAATGGTGGATCTGTCGAAGGACGTGGAGCAGGAGCAGGTTAATCTAATTGTTGATGGCTTGTTGGCGGGTTTTCCACCTGGCACGGCACCTGTCGATCGTTAAATCCGGACCATCACAACGTAAACCTGTGGCCCAGGAACGCCAGGGGCCGGATTCAGGCGTTATGGGCGAAGCGGCGTTTCGGCAAAGGCTGTCCAGTCAATACCGTTCTGACGTAGCCAGTTCTCGTCCAACTCCCAGCGCACGAAGTCGTAGCGTTCATCCTCCAGCACGAGTCGCTGTGCCCGGGCCTGCATCTTGGCTAGCAGGTGTTCGGCCTTGAGAACCGCAGGGTTGTCTGCAGGCAGATCGGCCAGTTCCGGATGCAGGGCACGCAGTGCAATCAGGGTCGGCAGCTCATGGGAGCGTAGCGTGCTCATGACAGCAACCACGCCTTCGGCCTTCAGAACTCGAAAATGATAGGGGTAGCTCGCGAGTTCCGGGTCACGTTCCAGTCGCTGATTGTCCAGCACGATCCCAACGCTGCCGTAGAGGATCCAGACCACAAAAAGCGCAGAAATCAGCATTACGACCGAAAACTGTTTTTTATCGGACATCGGTGTACGCATGGTTCCTAGTATGGCTGGCTGCACGGGCAGTGGTCCCTGTTGCAAATGGCCGCTATTATAGCCTGTCAAACGAGGTGCGGCCCACCGGTTTTTACTGTTCCATTGCAGGATTCACGCACAGGGACCCGGGCTGCCGGGCTGAACCGCCGAAAACGCTGGCGGCGCGAACACAACAGAGGGATTGCAAGATGGCGGCGGGAAAACGTTACGACATTGTATTGTTCGGCGCGACCGGATTTACCGGTGAGCTCACGGCGGAATACCTGGCGCGCGCGGCAACGCGGGAAGATTTTAGCTGGGCCATTGCCGGGCGTAATGAGCTGAAGCTGGAGCGCCTCCGGAAACGTCTGACGGCCATTAACCCGGACCTTCGCGAGAGCTTGGGCCTGGTGATTGCCGATGTAAGCGATGAGGCATCGCTGGCGGCCATGGCCAAAGCGGCGCGCGTGGTCGTGACTACCGCCGGCCCGTACATCTATTTTGGCGAAGCCGTATTGAAGGCCTGCGTGGAGCAGGGCGCGGACTACGCTGATCTGACTGGCGAACCGGAATATGTCAATGAGATGCTGGCCAAGTATGGGCGCCAGGCTGCGGAAAACAAACTGCGCATCGTCAACTGCTGTGGCTTTGACAGCATTCCCCACGACCTAGGCGTTTGGTATACGGTGCAGGCGTTGACCAAGGATGCGTCACGCACGGACGCCGCCCGCGAAGTGATTTCGGTGGAGGGATTCGTGCGGGCTGGCGGAACATTTTCCGGCGGGACCTGGCACTCCGCGATTCATGCCTTCTCCCGGGCGCGGCAGTTAGCCCGCCAAGCCGCCCGACGCAAATCGTCAGACCGCTCCGCGCGCGTGATCAAGTCCGCCATGCCAAAGCTGACCTACCGCGCCGAGCTTGGGACCTGGGTTTGCCCCTTTCCCACCATTGATCCTCAGGTGGTGAAACGTTCCGCGCGAATTTTGGAGGAGTATGGTCAGAGTTTTGAGTATGGCCATTATGTTCAGGTCAAGAAACTACCCAAGCTGGTGCTGGGAGTCGCGGCCATTGGTGGTATTTTTACCCTGGCTCAGCTGCCCTGGACACGCAACTGGCTGCTGTCTTTGAAGGGACAAGGGCAGGGCCCGAGCCGCACTCAAATGGAGAAAGGCTGGTTCCAGGTCACGTTCATGGGGCGCAGCAAACACCGGCAGGTGATGACCAAGGTCAGCGGTGGCGATCCTGGCTATGGTGAGACCTCCAAGATGCTGGCGGAGTCCGCCCTGTGCCTGGCACGGGATCGACGTCGCCTGCCCCGGCATTATGGGATTCTGACGCCGGCCGCAGCCATGGGGCGTGCCCTTTACGAGCGA
>CAYXVO010000502.1:0-246 GCA_964467875.1 uncultured Pseudomonadales bacterium
ATATTCCATGAAGATCAGAAAGGTGGCGCCATAGGGCACAAAGCCGCCGTGCAGGGCGATGCCGTTCATGATGGCGGCCATGCCGAACTCGCGCACGCCATAGAAGAGATAGTTGCCGCTGGCGTCTTCCCGGGTCACGCCCTTGGCACCGGACCAGAGTGTCAGGTTGGAACCGGCCAGGTCGGCCGAGCCCCCCATGAATTCAGGTAATTTGGGGCCGAAGACATTGAGGCAGTTCTGGCTGGC
>CAYXVO010000502.1:256-2487 GCA_964467875.1 uncultured Pseudomonadales bacterium
CGATGGTCTCGCCCTTGTCCTGGCACTGCTGGATATAGGCCTGGGCCTGCTGTTCGAAGTCCGCCGGCAGCTCGCCGGACAGACGCCGCGCCAACTCCGCCGCCAATTCCGGAAATTTAGCGGCGTACTGGTCGCGCAGGTTTTCCCACTCTTTCTGCAGGGCGCCGCCCTTGGGCCGGGCATCCCAGGCCGCGTAGGTTGCCGGCTCGATCACGAATGCCTCGTGCTCCCATTTCAGGAAGTTACGGGTTTCGCAGATTTCGGCCTCGCCCAGCGGCGCGCCGTGGCAATCTTCCTTGCCCTGCTTGTTGGGCGAGCCGTAGCCGATGATGGTCTTGCAGCAGATCAGGGTGGGCTGATCGGTATTGGCGCGGGCCTGCTCGATGGCAGCCTTGACCGCATCGGCGTCGTGGCCATCCACGTTAGGAACGACTTGCCAGCCGTAGGCTTCAAAGCGCTTCGGCGTATTGTCGGTAAACCAGCCTTCGACTTCGCCATCAATGGAGATTCCATTGTCGTCGTAAAATGCGATCAACTTGCCCAGGCCCAGGGTGCCCGCCAGTGAGCAGACCTCATGGGAGATACCTTCCATCAGGCAGCCGTCGCCCAGAAAGACGTAGCTGTAGTGATCGACAATATTCATACCGTCACGGTTGAACTGCGCCGCCAGCGCCTTTTCGGCAAGGGCCATGCCCACGGCATTGGCCAGGCCCTGCCCCAGCGGACCGGTCGTGGTCTCGACACCCGGGGTGTAGCCGTACTCGGGGTGGCCGGGAGTTTTTGAGTGCAGCTGGCGGAAGTTCTTGAGATCGTCAATGGACAGATCATAGCCCGACAGGTGCAGTAGGGAATACTGCAGCATGGAGCCGTGTCCATTGGACAGTACAAAGCGATCACGGTTGGGCCAGGACGGATCCGCCGGATTGTGCCGGAGATAATCCCGCCAAAGCACCTCGGCGATGTCGGCCATGCCCATGGGAGCACCTGGATGACCGGATTTGGCTTGTTGTACGACATCCATGCTGAGCGCCCGAATGGCATTGGCAAGCTGTTTACGCGACGACATTGAGAAATCTCCGGGGGGTTCGCCTGAAAATCAAGCCGGCTATTTTCCTCTATCCCGGCCCCCTGAGCAAATCCGCAACGACCCGGCCCTGCAACCCGGGCACCGCGCCACTAAAAAACCTATATCAATATTTTTTGATATAGCTGTTGTGCTACCCAAAAGCCGTTGTTAAACTGCGCCGATGAATGCCCCCCTCGCCACTCCATCAGCGCCTCTGGCCGCCAGCAAACCGGCGTCTTTGAGCACACTGGCCGCCCTGCACAAGGCCTGCGGTGACGAATTGCGTCTGGAGATTTTGAGGGTGCTGCAGCACAACACCTTTGGCGTACTGGAGCTGTGCGGCCTGTTTGACGTTCGACAGCCTGCCATGAGCCACCACCTGAAGGTGCTGGCCAAAGCCGGGCTGGTGGAGACACAGCGCGAAGGCAATACGATTTTTTACCGGCGGGTTGCGGCCAGCTCCGAGTCCCAGACGGACCTGGCGATCCACAGCCTCTACGGCATGATCGACCTACTGGACCTGCCGCCCCTGCATCAGGAGCGCCTGCGGGAAATCCTGGCGCAGCGGGCGGAGTTATCCCGAGCCTTTTTTGCTCGGCATGTGGAGGAGTTCCGAGCGCAACAGGAACTCATTGCCACCTATGACTATTATGCGGAACCCGCGCTCGACCTGCTGTTGGCCACCGCCCCCTCCGAGGGCGCCAGCGTGCTGGAGATCGGCCCGGGTGAAGGCGCCTTTTTGAGTGAATTGTCGCCCCGCTTTGCCCGGGTGATCGCGCTGGACAACTCCAGCGAGCTGCTGGCCCAGGCACAGGCCAGCGCGGCCGAACAAGGCTGCACCAACATCGAGTTCATGCTGGGCGACACCACGAAAGCCGTGCGCCAGGGAATCCAGGTCGACGCCATCGCCATGAACATGGTGTTGCACCATGTGCCGGCGCCGGCGGCGGTGATCGAGGACTGCTTTCGCCTGCTGAGCCCGGGTGGCTCATTGGTGCTGACCGACCTGAGCCGACACGATCAGGACTGGGTCAAGGAGAGCTGTGGTGACTTATGGCTGGGGTTTGCGCCCCAGGACCTGAGCCTCTGGGCCAGCCACGCCGGTTTCGTCGAAGGTACCAGCTTGTATATCGGAGTGCGCAACGGCTTTCAGGTACAAATCCGC
>CAYXVO010000503.1:0-2484 GCA_964467875.1 uncultured Pseudomonadales bacterium
GCCTCCAGCGCCTTGTCCTCCTCCTCGGTCGTGCCGCGTTTGTGGGTGCCGGCAATGGGACGCACGGTGACTTCGCCATCCTCCACCCGGGTCAGAATCTCCGGTGAGGAACCCACGATGTGGAAATCCTCAAGGTTCAGGAAGTACATGTAGGGGGATGGATTGAGGCAGCGCAGCGCCCGATACAGATTGAGCGGCGCGCCCCGGAACGGGATCGACATGCGCTGGGACAGCACCGTCTGCATCACGTCACCAGCCAGCACGTATTCCTTGATCTTGCCCACGGCCGCTTCGAAGGTGTCCTGGCTCATGCCGGAGACGAAATCGGTTTCCGTCACCGCCTTGTTGCCGGTCTGGTGCGGCAGAAGGTCATCCACGGAGGCGCGCTGGCGCAGGCGTTGCACCAGCTGATCCAGCCGACGCTCGGCCTGGGTATAGGCGTCAGGTTGGTTGGGATCCGCCAGGTCGATCAGGTGCAATTTGCCGCTCAGGTTGTCGAACACCACCAACTGCTCGGACACCATCAGCAGGATATCGGGTGTGCCGATGGGATCGGGTGGGGTGGACTTGGCCAGGCGTGGCTCGATATAGCGCACTGTGTCATAGCCGAAATACCCCACCAAGCCGCCGTGAAAGCGGGGTAGCCCTGGCAGATCCGGCACCTTGAAGCGAGTCTGGAAGGACTCGATAAAGGCTAGCGGATCCTCGACCCGGTGACGCTCGACCACCTCGTTGTCGGTGCTGAGCGTGATGTCATGGCCCTGCACCCGCAACAGCGTGCGACACGGCAGGCCGATGATGGAATAACGGCCCCATTTCTCACCACCCTGGACCGACTCCAACAGATAGGAGTAGGGCGCATTGGCCAGCTTCAAATAAGTGCTCAGGGGGGTGTCGAGATCCGCGAGGACTTCACGGGTCACGGGAATGCGGTTGTAGCCTTCGCGGGCGAGCTGCGCGAACTGTTCGGGCGTCATGGTGTGTTCCTCAACATTCGACAATCAACCGGATAACCGGTGCACAACAGTCGGTGAAAACGGGCAACGTCAAAAGCCGGGCTCTATGGCCGGGCCTTAATCCTAGACGAGCGTCACCATCGCCATCGGACGATTGAAAGCTGCCGTACACCGTGCTGCGGTTGAGGAAACACGCCTGGTCTCCGAAAGTTGATTGGGGAGTTACATCGCCGGACCGGTTTATGCCAGCGTGAAGCGTCGGCCTGATTCGTGAGGCGTCAGCCTGATTAAAGTGCCAATCGTTTTAGGTTGACAATCCGGTAGGTTACAGGAGGGCCGTCAGTGAATCAATAACCCGGTCGGGCCGAGTCGCCTCGATGGGTTCGCCATGATTATAGCCGTAGCTGAGGGCGACAACCGGCATGCCACAGGCACGGGCGGCCAGGATGTCGTTGCGGGAATCGCCCACCATGAGGCACTGAGCCGGTGGGACGCCAAAGGCTTCACAGGCATGGCGCAAGGGCAACGGGTCGGGCTTCTTGGCCGCCAGACTATCGCCGCCCAGAGACAGCCTGAAGTAAGGTGCGATCTCAAAGTGTTTGAGCAAGGGCGCGATGAACTCCTCGGGCTTGTTGGTGACCAGTCCCATGGGAACCCCTGCCGCGTGCAATTGCTCCAGACAATCACGAACGCCGGGATAAAGCAGAGTGCGGCGGTGGAAGCGAGTTCGATAGGCGCTGAGAAACCCCTGATGGGCGGCATCGAAGCGCGCGGGTTCGATTTCCTCGCCGTCGGCTAAACCCATGCCCCAGGCCAAAGCCCGTCGCACCAGCATGCGGGCGCCATTGCCCACCCATTGGCGTACTTGGGCTTCGCCTGCTGGCGCCAGTCCTTCGCCTTGCAGCATCGTATCAATGGCATCGGCCAGATCCGGCACGCTGTCCACCAGGGTGCCGTCCAGATCGAACAGGACCAGCGCCGGCAGCTGGCCGTCAAACAGATCGCGTAAGGCCTGCATATTAAATGGAGCGCGCCAGGGCCAGCTGCTCGCGCATGGCGTTGATGGTGGCCTGGTAATCCGCCGTATTAAAGATGGCGGAGCCAGCCACGAACGTGTCGGCACCTGCCTCGGCAATCTCGCGGATGTTGTTGATGTTCACGCCGCCATCGATTTCCAGCCGGATCGGTCGACCACTGGCGTCGATTCTCGCCCGCGCTTCCCGCAGCTTGTTGAGGGTGCCGGGAATGAACTTCTGCCCGCCAAAGCCCGGGTTGACCGACATCAGCAGCACCATGTCGAGCTTGTCCATGACGTAATCCAGGTAGTGCAGGGGCGTGGCTGGATTGAACACCAGGCCAGCTTTGCAGCCGCCATCGCGGATCAGTTGCAGGGAGCGGTCGACGTGGGCCGAGGCTTCCGGATGGAAGGTAATGTAGGTGGCACCGGCGTCGATGAACATGCGGATCATCTCGTCCACCGGCTGCACCATCAGATGCACGTCGATGGGCGCGGTGACACCGTGTTTGC
>CAYXVO010000504.1:0-2464 GCA_964467875.1 uncultured Pseudomonadales bacterium
TCCGCCAGTCCGGGGGTATTAATTAATTCCGAGCTGGTGGCTTGTGCCGGACTCACAGAGAGGTAAACTGCGGCCAGGGAGGCGGCCAGAATCCTTGTTTTCATGGTGGTTGTCCTGCGTCACTGGATCGGAGGTTGTTATTTTTTTAGCCAATCGAGGACAGTGTAATGCGTCCGAAGGCAGGATAATGTGACGGCTCTGGGCAAAGTTGGATTGAGCAGCCGGCATCCGGATTGTGCTTTCTTGGGTAAGGGAGATCGCCAAGAATATTGGTTAGTACGGTTAGTAATCACTTAGGAGTGTTCATGGAAATCAATCGCCGCCATCTCAAGGATGCCACCGCGCTGGGCTTGCTCGATGAGTCCCAGGCGGAGCGCTTATGGGCGTTTTTGAGTGAACAGGCCCAGCAAGTGCCGAGCTTCCGCTTTACCCACATCCTCTATTACCTTGGAGGAATGATCGCCATCGGCGCAATGACCCTGTTCATGAACCTGGGCTGGGAGCAATTCGGCGGGTGGGGTGTGTTTGTCATTACCCTCGCCTACGCCGGTGCCGGCCTTTGCCTGACGGAGTACTTTCTTCGCCGTCGGCAGTTAGCCATTCCGGCCGGGATCACCGCGACGTTTGTCGTGGTGCTCATACCTTTGGCGGTCTTCAGTCTGCAGACCGCCATGAACTGGTGGCCCGGCGAAACCATTTATCGGGAGTATCATCAGTACGTCAGCTGGAAATGGCTCATGATGGAGCTTGCCACCCTGGCCGGTGGCGCGGTGATGCTGTGGCGCTATCGGCTGCCGTTTCTGGTGATGCCGATCGCAGTCACGCTCTGGTACATGAGCATGGATCTCACGCCCATTCTGTTTGGCAGCTTGGACTACAGCTGGGAACTTCGTAAGTTCGTCTCCCTCTGGTTCGGCCTGCTGACCCTGTTGCTGGCGTTCTGGGTGGATATCCGCACCCGCCAGAGCCGGGACTATGCCTTCTGGCTCTACTTGTTTGGCGTCATCGCGTTCTGGGGTGGCTTGTCGATGATGAGCTCCGACAATGAGCTGAGTAAGTTTCTCTATTTCTGTATCAACCTGGCCATGATTGGCATCGGCGCCATCCTGACGCGCCGGGTCTTTGCTATTTTTGGTGGTCTGGGCGCAGCGGGTTATCTGGGCTACCTGGCTCACAACGTGTTTAAGGGCAGCGTAATCTTTCCATTTGCCCTGACGTTCATCGGGCTTGGGATTATTTATCTGGGGATTCTCTGGCAGCGTCACGAAAGCCGACTCGGCCATAAGCTTCGCAGCCTGTTACCTGAGCCGCTGCGGGTGTTGGTGGAACGAGGGCAGTAGAGGAGATGCGGCAGCACGCCCGGCTGACGGGGTCCGGGCGTGCTGCACTCGCTGGCTTACTTGAATGGCTCAGGCCGTGGCGTCTGATCGCCGGAGGCGGGAAGTTCCGGCAACGCCATTTGCGGCCGTTTACCGGTCAGGGCTTTCAGGAAGGCCACGATTTTCGACTGCTCCTCGGTGCTGTAATGCCGGCCAAGCTGCAGGCGCCCCATGATGTCGACGGCTTGCTCAAGAGTGCTCGCCTCGCCGTCGTGGAAGTAGGGATAGGTCAGTTCCACATTGCGCAGGGTCGGAACCTTGAACATGAAGCGCTCCGCATCCTTGCCGGTCACCGCTGAACGACCTTCCGCCGGCGAAGTGGACTGGTACGGTGCGACCACGCCCATCTTCTGGAATGAGGTGCCGCCGGCCGCCGGGCCGTTGTGGCATGCTACGCAGCCACTGGTCTTGAACAACTGGTAGCCTTCCAGTTCCACGCTGGTCAACGCCTTGTCGTCGCCCTTGAGCCAGCGATCGAAGCGGGAGTCGGGCGTTACCAGGATTTTCTCGAACTCGGCGATGGCATCCGTGAGCTTATCCAGATCTACCTTCTCGGTGCCGTACACCGTCTTGAACTGCTCGACATAGCCAGGAATGGACTGAATGACGCTAACGGCCAGGGTGTGAGGCATAGCCATTTCCACGGAGGCCTGAATGGGGCCGGCTGCCTGTTCTTTCAGATCCGCCGCGCGGCCGTCCCAGAACTGGGCGATGGCGAGGCTTGAGTTAAACACCGTCGGCGCGTTCACCGGGCCGGGCTGCCATTTATGGCCAATGGACGTCTTCAGATTATCGACCCCGCCAAACGAAACGTTATGACAGGTATTGCAGGAAATAATCCCCGACATGGATAGGCGGGGATCGAAAAACAGCTGCTTGCCCAGCTCCACCTTGGCCGGATTTTCAATCTTGGCCGGCTCGATTGGCTGGATCGGTTCGTTGCGCACCGTGGCCGCCTGCGCCACGGCCATACTCATTCCAAGGGTTAGCCCGAGAGTGAGCCCGCCTGTTCGTTTGTTCATACGATGCCTCGACTACAGAACAAAAAGCCCCTATGGAAGCAAATGCCGACACTGATGCTGGCT
>CAYXVO010000505.1:0-2462 GCA_964467875.1 uncultured Pseudomonadales bacterium
CTCTACGTGCCGGTCTCGAACCTGCACATGATTTCCCGGTATTCAGGCGCCGATGACGAAATGGCGCCCCTACATAAACTGGGCACGGACAAATGGAGCCAGGCCAAGCAGAAAGCGGCCGAAAAGATTCGCGATACCGCGGCGGAACTACTGGATATCTACGCCCGGCGCGATGCTGAACAAGGTTTCGCCTACCCACGCCCGGACACCAGCTATCAGGCGTTTGCCGCTGGCTTCCCGTTCGAGGAAACGCCAGACCAGCAGATCGCGATTGAGGCCGTCATCCAGGATATGACCCAGACCAAGCCCATGGACCGGCTGGTCTGTGGCGACGTGGGCTTCGGCAAGACGGAAGTCGCCATGCGCGCGGCCTTTCTGGCAACCCAGGCTGGCAAACAGGTCGTGGTGTTGGTGCCCACGACCCTGCTCGCGCAACAGCATTTCGAATCGTTTCAGGACCGCTTCGCTGAGACTCCGGTTCAAATCGAACTGATCTCCCGCTTTCGAAGCGGCAAAGAAACCCAGGGCATCATGGACAAGCTTGAGCGCGGGGTGGTCGATATTGTCATCGGCACCCACAAGCTGCTGAGCAAGGACCTCAAGTTCAAAAACCTGGGGCTTCTGATCATCGATGAGGAACATCGCTTTGGCGTGGAGCAGAAGGAACGTCTGAAGGCGTTACGGGCCCAGGTAGACATCCTGACCCTGACTGCCACGCCCATACCCCGTACGCTGAACCTCGCCATGAACGGCGTCCGTGACCTGTCAATTATTGCCACACCGCCCGCCCGGCGCCTGTCGGTGAAGACATTCGTCCGCCGCCGCGATACCAATCTCATGAAGGAGGCCTTGCTGCGGGAAATCCTACGGGGTGGTCAGGTTTACTTCCTTCATAACGAAGTAAAGTCAATCGACAAGGCCGCCGCCGAGATCACTCAACTGGTTCCGGAGGCGCGGGTCGGCGTGGCGCACGGCCAGATGCGCGAGCGCGAGCTTGAGCGGGTGATGTCGGACTTTTATCACAAACGCTTTAATGTTCTGGTGTGCAGTACCATCATCGAAACCGGCATCGACGTGCCGAGCGCCAACACCATTATCATCGAACGCGCCGACAAATTTGGCCTCGCCCAGTTGCACCAGTTACGGGGCCGTGTTGGCCGTTCCCATCATCAGGCCTATGCCTATTTGCTGACACCGGAACATGGCACGGTCACACCCGATGCCGAAAAAAGGCTGGAAGCCATCGCCGCCTCCCAGGACCTTGGCGCCGGCTTCGTACTGGCGTCTCATGACCTGGAAATTCGGGGGGCCGGCGAGCTACTGGGCGCCGAGCAAAGTGGCCATATCCACAGCATTGGCTTTGCCCTGTATCTGGAGATGCTGGAGGAGGCCGTGCAGGCCATGCGTGAAGGACGCCATCCAGACCTGACCAAGCCGCTGCACCAGGGCGCCGAAATCGAATTGCGAATTCCCGCGCTGATTCCCGATGACTACCTCCCGGACGTCCACACCCGTCTGATTCTGTACAAGCGTATTGCCAACGCCCGTAACAACGAGGATCTCAAGGACATCCAGGTGGAGATGATCGACCGCTTCGGCTTGTTGCCGGATCCCGCAAAATTCCTGCTGCGGCAAACCCAACTCAAGCTCAAGTCGGAGGCCTTGGGTATCGGCAAGATCACCATGGGCGCCCAGACTGGTCGACTTGAATTCAATCCGTCCACCCAGGTAGATCCCTACACGCTGATCAAATTAATCCAGGCCCAACCTGATCGTTTCAAACTTGAGAACGGAACTCAGCTAAAATTTATTCACGGGGCGACCACGCCGGAGGAACGCCTGCAACAGGTTGATACCATACTCAATCTGCTAGCCCCTGCTCCCGCCAACAATACAAAAAAGGCAACTGCATGATTCCCAACAGGCCATCCGGAACTGTGACCGCAGACACGCAACCCTCGCCTGCCCCTGTTTCGAGGCAGATGCACAGAATCACCCGCTGTCTTGGCCTGCTACTGGGGTTGGCGCAGATATCCGCAGCCAACGCCGAAACCTGGTATGAACTGGAACTGGTGGCATTCCTGCGGGCGGCGGATCAGGTCAAAACCGTGGAACAGCCGACACCCGCGCAAGCTCTGGTCATGCCCGAACAATTCTGGGCCTTTTCGCTCGATGGCTTAAGCGGTGGAACGCAACTGCGTTCAGGTCCGCTGAGCCATCTGGCCAGCGCCCACGATCGACTAGAGCGTTCCGGTACGCACCGCGTTGTGTTTGCCGCGGCCTGGAAGCAGGGGCTGGGCGCGAAGTCCCTGCCCATCCTGCTACAAGTTGGAGAATCCGCACCGGGGATTTATGGCCTGGAGGGAACCCTGACCCTCCAGCATCACCGCTTTCTGCAAGCAAACCTGAATCTGGGTTACAGTGAGTTTTTACAACTACAGCCTTTGGAAACCACTGAGCCC
>CAYXVO010000506.1:0-2438 GCA_964467875.1 uncultured Pseudomonadales bacterium
GTTAGGTCTGGTATCATTGAAACCCAGCCTGTCGGAGAGTATTCCTGACAGCTAACATCCGCGATTATTGAGCCCGTACGAGTATCAGAGCATGGACATCGACAAGTTAAAATCCGAGGCGGCCAAGGGCTCGACCGGCGCCCAGACGTTGCTGGGCATGTTCTATCTGGACGGCATCGGCATTGAGCAGGACTTCCAGGAGGCGTTCAAGTGGTTGTCTTCTGCCGCGGCCAAGGGCGCGGCACGGGCGGTGGTCAATTTAGGGGCCATGTACGAGAACGGTTTTGGCGTGGCGCAGGATGTGGCGCGGGCCATCGAGTTGTATCAGACCGCGGCGGCTCGTAACGAGTTCATGGCATTCATCCTGTTGGCACGGATTCATGCCCAGGGTAAGGGCATGGCGCCGAACTCGGAGCAGGCCCGTCATTATTATAGGGAGGCGCTGGAATTCCAGGCGAGTGGTTTGGCCGCCGAAGAGCTGGACGAGGCGCGTCATTATTTACGGATTACGGAGAACTGATTCCAGGATGGCGGGACCTGAATCGGACTTGCGGAATCTTCCTGATCTGACCCAGGATTGGGAAGGGCTGAGCGTGGCGGATGCCATTGCCATGCAAAAGCAACTGGCGGGGCAGATTATCCGGCGGGATGATTTTTCGGACGCCAAGATCGTGGCCGGCGTGGATGTGGGATTCGAAAACAGCGACACGGCGCGGGCGGCCATTGCTGTTCTGCGGCTCGATAACCTGGAGCTGCTGGATTACACCATCGCCCGGGCGCCGGTACCGTTTCCCTATGTGCCGGGATTGCTGTCGTTTCGTGAGTGCCCGGTGATCCTGAAAGCGTTGGCGCAGCTGCGGCTGCAGCCAGATCTTCTGTTATGCGACGGGATGGGGATTGCCCATCCACGGCGGTTGGGTATCGCCTCCCATGTGGGTTTGCTCACGGGGCTGCCCACCATTGGGGTCGGCAAGAGCCGGTTGACGGGCAAACATGGAGCGGTGCCAGAGCGCAAAGGGGAGTGGACGGAGCTGGTGGACAAGGGCGAGCAGATCGGCGCGGTTTTGCGCACGCGCGAGGGGACCAAGCCGTTGTTTATTTCCCTGGGCCACCGGATCAGCCTGCCGACGGCTATCGACTATGTGATGGCTTGTGTGACCAAGTATCGCTTACCGGAAACCACGCGCTGGGCGGACGGGTTGGCTTCGCAGCGAGGGCAGCAGTGGTTGCGGACGGCCACTGAGTTGCGGGAGTAATCTGTTGGGTTTCTTGCTGCCTTCCCTTTGTGCATCCTGAGGGTTCTCCGCCGAGGCTGAGCTGTTGCTCCACTGGTTTCGACGGCACGTCCCTGTGCCGGCGGAACCTCCGCGGCATCCATGCCGCTGTTCCACAACAACTCAGCCTCGGCTTTATGGGGTGCCGATCTTTGTGGAACTTGAGAACGCTATTGAATTAGACCAGAGAGTGTAGGGCGTTCTTTCGGAACAGAGGCAGGATGCCTCGGTAGGCCCATCGACACAGGGATGTGTCGTTGGGCCGGTGGAGAAAGAATGCCCTGCGCTCTCCTGCCACAAAGATGAAGGCTGGGTGTTTTGGTAGTAGCAGGTTGGCTAAGACAATTAAACCGCTCCTAACAACAATACCGCACCAATACCCGCTGTGCCCAAGCCTGCAACGGTGGTCAGCCAGCGTTGTTGCACGCGCTGTGTCAGTGCGCCAAGGCCGAGGCCGAATCCGTGTAGAACAGCGGTTCCCAGGATAAACCCGAGCATATACAGTCCAGCCGAACTACCCTCGGTCATTTCCGCCGCGTGGGCGAACCCATGAAATACCGCAAAGGCGCTTGTCAGTAAGGCACCTGCGAACCAAGGTACCTGACGGGTGAATGTCAGCATCAGCCCCAGTACCAAAACCGAAGCCGCAATGCCGGTTTCCACGGCGGGCAGTGTCACACCGACAAATCCCAAACCTGCTCCGACCAGCATGAATGCCAGAAACGCCATAGGCAGAGCCAAACCCTTGCGGCCGTGGCTGAAGGCGACAAAGCCAACGGCCAGCATGGCCAGCAGGTGGTCGATACCAGTGAAAGGGTGGGCGAGACCGGCACCTAGTCCGGAATCATGGTGGCCACTGTGGGCCAGGACGGGGCCAGCAACCAATGTCAGGGCCGTGAGCGTCGTAAAGGATAGCAGCTTGTTCATGGTTGGTTTCCTCGCAAATTGATAGACAACACAGTTAGTCAATGCGGTTAGTCAGCACGGTTAGCCAGAACGATGCCGTCAGGCCGCGTCGTTCAGCATGCCCTGGTGGACGATGAAATCGATGACCAATTCCAGCCCTTCGCCAGTCTTGAGATTGGTGAACAGAAAGGGACGCTCGCCCCGCATCCGGCGGGAATCCCGGTCCATGACCTCCAGCGAGGCACCGACGTGAGGCGC
>CAYXVO010000507.1:0-2434 GCA_964467875.1 uncultured Pseudomonadales bacterium
TGCTTGATGGGCCGGGTCAGGCCGTCCAATACTTCCCGCGCCAGATCGGCGGGTGGCGTCGTCAGGTGGTGTACAACCAGGTTCTGAATATGGGGGCGCGGTTCCTGGCTGATAAGCTCCTGGTCAATAAGGTCCTGGCAGATAAGCGTCACGATGAGTCTGTCCTTTCTGTCATGGCTGGACATCTGGCTCAACCGGATTGCATGGCCGGACAGGGGCGTTCCCCCGTCGGGTGCGTAGGTGTATATCGTTCGATTTCAGAGATCCCGAGCCAGCCGAATTCCGGTAAATTGCCAGCGATCATGGGGATAGAAGAAGTTTCGGTAACTGGGCCGGGTATGGCCGGTGGGTGTGGCGCAGGAGCCTCCCCGCAGCACCATCTGATTGCACATGAACTTGCCGTTGTATTCGCCTAGCGCTCCGGGAGCGGGCTCGTAGCCGGGGTAGGGCTGATAGGCGCTTTGCGTCCACTGCCAGACACTGCCGGTCATTTGTTGCAGACGATCCGCCGCCCCAGTCGCGGGCTGCGGATGCAAGGCCTTCAGATGCGAAGTCTGCGAATGCACTGGCTGAGAATGCTCAGGCTGCGGATGAAAAGCCTCCAGGACAGGGTTGGATTCGCCCGCCGCACTTTCCCATTCGAATTCGGTACAGAGGCGAGCGCCTTGCCAGCGGGCAAAGGCATCGGCTTCGTAGTAGCTGACATGGGTGACCGGGCGTTCCGGTAACAGTGGCTGGAGCCCGTGGAGGGTGAATTCAAAGTACTCGCCCTGGCGCAAAACCCACTGCTGGGGTTGGTGCCTGGATTCCTGCGTAGGATGCGCCGCGCCCTGGAGCCATGCCCAGCCGTCCGCCAGCCAGAATTCCGGGCGCTCATAGCCGCCATCGTCCATGAACGCCCGATACTCGCCGTTGGTCGCGAGGCGGTTGGCGATGGCGAAGGGGCGCAGCCGAACCGGGTGGCGGGGTTGTTCGTTGTCGAAGCCAAAGCCCGTGGTGGGATCATGCCCGATCCAGTGGTCGCCACCCTCACGGGGCAGCAGGCGCAAGGGAATGGCGGGTGCGTACGTGGGCGGCGGCGCAGACCGGTAACAGGGATACAGCGGATTGCGGGCAAAGTTGTACTTGAGATCGGTCAGCATCAGTTCTTGATGTTGCTGCTCGTGATGCAGTCCTAACTCCACCCGACGCATAACGTCCTGGCATTGGGGATGAGCGGGATCACAGCGGTCGAGCAGTCCGATCAGGCGGGCATCCACCGTCACCCGGTATTCCAGGATCTCGCTCACCGTCGGACGCGACAGCAGGTGGCGCTGAGCGCGCGGGAACTGGGCGCCGACACTGTTGTAGTAGGAGTTGAACAGGACTTCGTACTCCCGTCGGAAGGGCCGGTAGCCGCTGACGAAGGGGTGGAGCAGGAAGGTCTCGAAAAACCAGGTGGTATGGGCCAGATGCCATTTGAGCGGACTGGTTTCCGCGACGGCCTGCAGGCCATAGTCCTCGATGGCCAGTGGACTGCAGAGCTCATGGGTGAACGCGCGCGCACGCTGAAACGCACGGATGAGATCCTGGGGGCGGGTGTCATGGGACTCCATGCCTGGCATGCTCCTTGTTGAGGTCGCCGCGAGGGCGCAGGTAACCGTCGGCATCCGGATCCGTCCGGACGGCTTGGGCGCGGCAGGGGGCTGCCGTCATTCACCCGGAATGCATCTGCCAAACGGAATGCATCCGTCAAACGGGATGCAGTCTGCTTCGTTCATCCAGCATTCAGGGCGTTTGATTCAAACAAAATAGAGTGCGCGGGAAGCGATCACCAGGGCGGGAGACCAGCAAGGCATTAGGAAAAAGACCGCCCCAGGTTGTGCCGGGGCGGTAAGCGCGGTGGAGAATAAGACTGCTGCGGCTAAGGAAACGGCTCGTTAGAAGCGATACTGGCCGTTTTCGAGGTTGTGGATGACCTCTGGCGTGACCGGCTCATAGCTCGCGCTGCCTGGCAGCCAGACGTACACCTGGTCATAGGGGCGATTGAGCTGATAAGTGTCTTTTTGCAGGTCGCTCTTCTTGTACTTGAAGGTACCGGTCTTCTCAACGCCGTCGGTCACCCGGATGAACACCGGGATCGCGTAGGCGGGCAGGTTGTCCTTGAGATGCTGGAACACACGGGCGACGTCGAGGGGCTGGCTCTTGTCGGTAGGAACCAGCGTTGCCATGCCGGCCTTGCCATTGGTCTGGGGGATTTCCACGCCGTAGACAATGGCTTCCTCGATATCGGGCATTTCATCGAAGATGTTTTCCACTTCGGTGGTGGACACGTTCTCGCCTTTCCAGCGGTAGGTGTCGCCCATCCGGTCGACGAACTGCAGGTGGCGCCAGCCGATCTCCTTCAGCACATCGCCGGTATTGAACCATTGGTCGTTGTTGCGAAACACGTTGC
>CAYXVO010000508.1:0-2428 GCA_964467875.1 uncultured Pseudomonadales bacterium
GACGTCTGGATGGCGCTGTTGGACATGAATGCTCCGCAAATGGAAACAGGATGGTGATGCCGCTAATGGAACAGTGTGAGAATTGAACAGTGTGAGCCTGCGGGACAGGCGCAGGTCCCAGCGATCTAGCGAAACAGATCCAGAACCGCTTCCGGCGGGCGACCCAGCGCTGCTTGTCCATCCTTGACCACGATGGGGCGCTGAATCAGTTTGGGGTGTTCGCTCATGGCCGTCAGCAGGTCGTCGTCTGTCAGGGCCGGATTATCCAGGTGCAAGGTTTTGTAGGTGTCTTCACCGGTGCGCAGCAGGTCGCGGGCGGAAATTCCCAACTGCTTTAGCAAGGTCCGCAGTTCTTCTGCGTCAGGGGGCGTCTCCAGATAAAGGACGACCTCTGGCTGGATACCTTGTGCTTCCAATAGCTGGAGGGTCTCCCGGGATTTGGAGCAGCGTGGGTTATGATAAATACGAACGCTGTCGGCCATGGCGATTCCTCCTGGGTCTTTAAAGAGAGCGGCATTCTAGCACAAGCAGGGGCTGGCTACAGTTGATCTTGCAGCACGGCGTCTCGGTCCGATTGCATCCACTGTGTTAGGATCCGGACATCGATAAATGAAGGGATCCGTGCAATGGATTGGAGCGGTGGCGTGTTGGGGAGATCATTGCAGGTGATGAATGGCACGCCTTGTGTGTATTCGCGGCGCTGGATGTTGCTGGCAATGCTTCTGCTGCTCGGCGGCTGTGACCGACCCGGCGTACCATTGCTGTCTGGTGAGCGGCTGTCTGGTGAGCGGCTGACCGTAGACGGTGCGGAGGCCCAGTGGGTGCTGGTGAACTACTGGGCGACGTGGTGCACACCTTGCCGTGCCGAAATCCCGGAATTAAATCACCTTCATCAGGCGCGGGATGTGCGTGTGGTGGGTGTTAATTTCGACCAGCTGGACGAGATCGCATTGCGCCAGGCCGTGGCGGAGATGGGGATCGAATTCGATGTGGCCCTGGCTGATCCTCGTGCACTATGGTCATATCCGATGCCCCAGGGATTGCCCGCGACCATCGTAATTGCCCCGGACGGGCAGGTCCGGACGACGCTGCTTGGGCCTCAAACGGAAGCGGGTCTGCGGCAGGTACTGGTTTCCGAAGAGCCTTCGGCGCCCTGACTGAATCTGCCTGCGGCCGGATCCGTTCGCGTCCAGATCTGTCCGCATCAAGTCACGACCCTATTGGGTGGCTGCCTCCGGGGCCATCCCCTATAATGAGCCTCCAATCTACCCCGTCCTTCGTTCTTAATCCGCAGCAGGTCTTCGCGCGCCCATGGTGATGAATCCAAGCTTTGTCCATCTCCGAATCCACTCCGAATACTCGCTGGTGGACGGTCTGGTCAGGATCAAGCCGCTGATCAAGCAGTTGGCGAATTTTGGCATGCCCGCCGCCGCGATCACCGATCAATCCAACATGTGCGGTCTCGTTAAGTTCTATAACGCGGCCATGGGGGCAGGCATCAAGCCGATCATCGGCTGTGATGTGTGGCTTGAAAATCCAGACGAAGCAGACAGCCCCTTTCGCCTGACACTTCTTGCCATGAACGAGGAGGGGTACCGGAATCTGACGGAATTGGTGTCCAGAGGCTTCACCGATGGCCAGCACATGGGCAAGGCGGTCCTTACGCAGGCCTGGATCGAAGCTGCCTCGGCCGGTTTGATTGCGTTGTCCGGCGGCAAGGTGGGCGAGGTGGGCCGGCTCCTGCTGGGCAATCGCATGGATTTGGCAAAGGAACGCCTGCAACACTGGATGTCCGTGTTTCCAGACCGGTTTTACCTGGAGCTGCAGCGCACCAACCGGATCAACGACGAAGAGTGTGTGCATCTGAGCGTGGCCCTGGCGCAAGAGCTGGAATGTCCGGTGGTGGCCACAAACGATGTGCACTTCTTGAAGAAGGAGGATTTCGTTGCCCACGAGGCGCGGGTCTGTATCCATGAAAGCCGGACACTCGACGACCCCCGTCGGGAGCGGCGGTTCGGCGATGAGCAATACCTGAAAAGCCCGGAGGAAATGGCCGAGCTGTTCAGCGACATTCCGGAAGCCCTGGAAAACACCATCGAGATCGCCAAGCGCTGTTCGGTGGAAATGCAGTTGGGCACGTACTTTCTGCCCAACTATCCGGTGCCGGACGGCATGACTATGGACGAGTTCTTCCGTCACGAGTCCTGGCAGGGGTTAGAGGAGCGGCTGGAGAAACTTTTGGACCGCAACGCGCCCGACTATGGCGAGCGCCGCAAGGTCTATGAGGATCGCCTTAACTTTGAGCTGGATATCATTATCCAGATGGGGTTTCCCGGCTACTTCCTCATCGTAATGGACTTCATCAAGTGGGCCAAAAACAATGGCTGTCCGGTGGGTCCGGGCCGTGGGTCGGGTGCCGGCTCCCTGG
>CAYXVO010000509.1:0-2426 GCA_964467875.1 uncultured Pseudomonadales bacterium
ACGCCAGCGCCTGGGCCTTTTATGGCTCTATTGGCATGGCTTATCAATATGGCTTTGGCTTTCTCGCCTACTATCTGGGCATCAGTGGCGCATTCCTGCTGGCGCCGGTCCTGCTGGTGCCCATCCTGCGCATTACCAAGTCCTACCAGCTCAGCTCCATTGCCGATCTGTTCACGTTCCGCTACCGCAGTCAGTGGGCGGGAACCCTCACCACACTGTTTATGATGCTGGGCATGCTCTCGCTGCTCGCCCTACAGATCAAAGCCGTCACCAGCTCCATTCAGATCCTGTCACCGGGCGATGCGGAAAACATTCTGGGTTTTGTGTTCTGCGGCATCATGGTCGTCTTTGCGACCCTGTTCGGCGCCCGCGAACACACACCCAACGAGCGCCACAGCAGTCTGGTGTTCGCCATGGCCTTTGAATCTCTCGTGAAACTGGGCTGCTTTCTGGTGATCGGTGGCTATGCGCTGTTTGAGGTCTTTGACGGCTTCGATGGACTCGATCACTGGCTGGAACAGGTGGCACCGCGCATCAGTGCACAGGAACGGCAACTGGGCGAGAACCCATGGCGAGCCCTGCTGCTGGTATTCTTCGCGTCGGCACTGGTCATGCCCCACATGTTTCACATGATATTCACCGAGAACGTAAACCCTCGGGCCATTTTCAAGGCAAGCTGGGGACTACCCCTGTACCTGTTACTCATGGCCCTGCCGATTCCCGCCATACTCTGGGCCGGCATCAAGCTGGGCACGCCCACCGCACCCGAGTATTTCCCCATTGGCATCGGCCTGTTTAACGATGCGCCCTGGCTTGGGCTGGTGGCGTTTGTCGGCGGTCTCTCCGCCGCCAGCGGCATTATCATTGTGGTGACCCTGGCGCTGTCCTCCATGATGCTCAACCACCTGATCCTCCCGATCTACCAACCTCTGTCCCGTGACAACATTTACGGATGGCTGAAGTGGATCAAGCGGGTCCTGATCGTGGCCATTATTTTTTCGGCTTATCTCTTCTACATCTACATTGATGAGCGGGTACAACTCTCGGTACTCGGGATTCTCGCGTTCGTCGCAACACTGCAGTTCTTCCCCGGCATTCTTGCGGTGATTTACTGGCCCATCGGCAACCGCGCAGGCTTCATTGCCGGGGTCTGTACCGGCATGCTGGTCTGGCTGCTGACCATGCTGCTGCCCCAGGTGTTCCACATCGACCTGCTGGGCATTTCACCCTGGGCGCATTTGTATCAGCTAAATCCCGAGGATTGGCATTTCTACACCATGGCGGCGCTGACCCTCAACATCATGGTGTTCGTGGCCTTTTCTTTGCTGATGCCCACCTCCGCCGCGGAGCAAGCGGCCGCCCGGGCCTGCAGCATGGATGCCGTAGCGCGCCCAACGCGCCACGAACTCAACGCCAATTCATCGGATGAGTTCAAGACGGCGCTCGCCAAGCCGCTAGGACAGCAGACCGCCGACACCGAAGTGAATCGGGCGATTGCCCAACTACAACTGGCGCCCGTGGAATTCAGGCCTTACGCCCTGCGCCGTCTGCGCGACCAGATCGAAGCCAATCTGTCGGGGCTGCTCGGCCCCTCTATTGCCCAGGACATCGTCAAGCGGTACCTGGCGTTTAAGGCCGATGCTGGCGGAGGCCTGAGCCAGGATATCTTTTTCGTGGAAAGCCGCCTGGAGGCCTACCAGTCGCGTCTGACCGGCTTAGCCGCCGAACTCGATAGCCTGCGCCGCTACCACCGACAGACCCTACAGAATCTGCCGATTGGCGCCTGCTCGCTGGGCACCGACCTGGAGATCATCATGTGGAACAATGCCATGGAGCGGTTAACCGGAATTACCGCACCGGAGGTGATCGGGTCCCATGTCAGCACCATTCCCTCACCCTGGTCGAACCTCCTGCACAGCTTCACCCAGGACGAGCAAATGCACCAGTACAAGCGCCGGGTCGACATCGCCGGGCGGCCCCACTGGTTCAACCTGCACAAAGCGGCCATTGAAGGGGATGAACGCAACCCCGACGCCGGCCAGGTAATTCTGATTGAAGACCAGACCGAGCTGCAGATGCTGGAGGAAGAGTTGGTGCACAGTGAACGGCTGGCATCCGTCGGCCGCCTTGCCGCAGGCGTCGCCCATGAAATCGGCAACCCCATCACCGGCATTGCCTGCCTGTCGCAAAACCTGAAATTGATGACACAGGACGCGGAGGTGCTTGAAAGCTCCGAGCAGATCCTCGATCAGACCAAGCGGGTGTCGCGGATCTTGCAAAGCCTGATGAACTTCTCCCGGGCCGGCAATCATACCCTACATCAGGTGGTTGAGCCGACCAGCATCAAACGCTGTGTGGATGAGGCCATGGGCCTGCTCGCCCTCGGCGACAAGGAGAAGCAGCTGGATTATCGGAATGAATGCGCC
>CAYXVO010000510.1:0-2423 GCA_964467875.1 uncultured Pseudomonadales bacterium
TGGGGCGTCTTGATCTCATCATAGCCACGGCGGCGCAGCTTGCGCCGCATGTACTGTTCGATTTCCTGATACAGGGTCCAGCCATCGGCATGCCAGAACACCATGCCCGGCGCCTCTTCCTGCATGTGAAACAGGTTCAGCTTGCGCGCCAGTTTACGGTGATCCCGCTTTTCCGCTTCTTCCAGACGCTTAAGATATGCATCCAGCTCTTTCTTGTTGCCCCAGGCGGTGCCGTAGATACGCTGTAGCATTTCATTCTTGGAGTCGCCGCGCCAATAAGCACCTGCCACCTTGGTCAGTTTGAAGGCCTTGAGCTTGCCGGTACTGGGCACGTGAGGACCGCGGCAGAGATCGATAAAATCGCCCTGACGATAAAACGACAGATCTTCGTTGCTGGGAATGGATTCAATGATCTGGACCTTGTAGGTCTCTCCCATGCGGTTGAACATGGCCGCGGCCTCGTCGCGGGTCATGACGGAACGCCCGACCGGAAGATCCTGGCTGGCAATCTCCTTCATACGCGCTTCGATCCGCTCAAGATCTTCGGGCGTGAAGGGGCGCTCAAACGCGAAATCGTAGTAGAACCCGTCCTCAATCACCGGACCAATGGTCACCTGGGCGGATGGAAACAGATCCTGTACCGCCATGGCCAGCAAGTGCGCCGTGGAATGGCGAATTACATCCACGCCGTCCGGATCCCGCTCGGTCACGATGGCCAGGTTGCAGTCCTGGTCCAGGGTATGGGAAACATCGACCAGATGCCCATCCACCTTACCGGCGAGTGCGGCCTTGGCCAGACCCGCACCGATATCGGCAGCTACGTCGGCAACAGTCACTGAGTGGTCGAAACGGCGCTGGCTGCCGTCGGGAAGCGTGATTACGGGCATAACGATTGGTCCTGTTTCAGTGGTGATCCGTACCAAAGATCACTTGAGCGGTAGAGGGAAAAGGTTGCGAGTCTAACAATGATCGGGCCGAATATCCATGCGGGATTCGGCCTAGGTGACGGTGATCGGCTGCAGCAGACGGCGACGGCGATGCTGGTTGAGAAACAAGACCGCCAGCAACAGGGACGCGGGCACGAACATCCATTCCTTGCGGGGATAATCGGTTGCCCGTTCCAGGTGCAGAATCTCCCAGTCAAAGTCCATTCGCGCCGCTTCGGCAGGACTTCCAAAAATCAGGTTATCGACGAACACACGCCCTTGCTCTTCCCTTAATTCCAGACCAATCTCCAGGAGACGGGCATCAGCACCGGCCACAGCCGGCACCTGAAACACCTGGGTTTTGCTCACCTCATCACCGGTCAGGGTCTCACCCGCCACCGCCAGACGTAGCGGCTCGCCCGGCGCCATGGTGTCCAGCACCCGACTCAGCTCGGTGGCCGCGACGGGTTCGTATGGCGGGTACCACTGATGCCACCAAAAGCCTGGACGAAACAAGGTGAATGCAATCAACAGCAACGCCAGAGTCTCCCACCAGCGGACCCGCACCAGCCAATAGCCCTGGGTTGCCGCCGCAAACAAGAGCATGGCGGTGGTGGCACTGGTAACGACCAACGCCAACTCCCACCAGGTCGTCACACCGATCAGCAGCAGTTGGGTGTTGAAGATGAACATGAACGGCAGGATGGCGGTCCGGATGTCATAGGCAAAGCCCTGAATTCCGGTGCGGATCGGATCCGCATGGGAGATCGCCGCGGCTGCATAGGCGGCGAGTCCCACGGGCGGCGTGTCATCCGCCAGGATACCGAAGTAAAACACAAACATATGGACGGCAATCAGGGGAACAACCAGACCGTGCTGCGCGCCCAGGGTAACGATGACCGGCGCCATCAGCGTCGACACCACAATGTAGTTCGCCGTCGTCGGCAGCCCCATCCCCAGAACAAGGCAGATCAGGGCGGTGAGAATCAGCATGGTCAGCAAGTGACCACCCGAAACCAACTCCACGAATTCCGTCATGACCAGGCCAATGCCGGTCAGAGTCACGGTACCAACCACGATGCCTGCGGTGGCCGTGGCAATGGCAATGCCCGTCATATTGCGGGCGCCCGAAACCAGGGCCATAAAACAATCATGAAAGCCGGTACCAAAGGCAGCCACCAGACTGCCCTGCCCGCGGAACAGAGCCATCAAGGGTCGCTGAGTCAGCACGATGAAGATCATGAACAGCGTGGCCCAAAAGGCCGACAGCGCGGGCGACAACCGCTCCACCGCCAGGCTCCAGACCATGACCACCACCGGCAGCAGGTAATACAGACCGGCCTTCAGGGTCGGCCCTGGCTCCGGTAACTCGCTCAGTTCGCGGTCCCGATCATCCACCTCAAGCTGCGGATAGCGCGCTGCGTACGCAACCAACATCACATACGCCACGACCAACAATCCCGCAGCAACCGGTATAGCCTGACTTCCCAGCCATTG
>CAYXVO010000511.1:0-2421 GCA_964467875.1 uncultured Pseudomonadales bacterium
CGGGTGGATACCGACGAAAATCCGCGCCCCGGCACCACCGCCGAAAGCCTGGGTAAGCTGCGCCCCGCCTTCAAGAAGGACGGCACCGTGACCGCCGGCAATGCCTCGTCGCTGAATGATGGAGCTGCCGCCGTGATCCTGTGCAGCGAGGAGAAGGCTCGCGAGCTGGGCCTGAAGCCGCTGGCGACCATTCGCGCCTACGCCAATGCCGGGGTCGATCCGGCCATTATGGGCACCGGCCCGATTCCCGCCACTCGCCGCTGCCTGGAACGCGCGGGCTGGAATGTGGACGAACTGGAGCTGATCGAAGCCAACGAAGCCTTCGCCGCCCAGGCCATCGCGGTGAACCGCGATCTCGGCTGGGAGCCGGCCAAGGTCAACGTCAACGGCGGCGCCATCGCACTGGGTCACCCGATTGGCGCCTCCGGTTGCCGTATCTTGGTCAGTCTGGTCCATGAGATGATCAAGCGCGATGCCCACAAGGGCCTTGCCACGCTGTGCATCGGTGGCGGCATGGGCGTGGCACTGGCGATCGAGCGCTAAGCGCTGCCCGATGCTGCATATCGTGCTCTATCAGCCGGAGATTCCCCCCAATACGGGCAACATCATCCGGCTGTGCGCCAATACCGGCTTTCAGCTCCACCTGATCGAACCCATGGGCTTTGCCTGGGACGATAAGCGCTTACGGCGGGCCGGACTCGACTACCACGAGTTCGCCGCCGTGCAACGCCATGCCAGTCTCGACGCCTTTCGTGCAGCCTACCCGGACAGTCGCCTGTTCGGGTTTTCCACCAAGGGGCGTCGTTATTACCATGAGGTCGCCTTCGCCCCGGGAGACGCCCTGCTGTTTGGTCCGGAGACTCGTGGTTTGCCCGAAGACATTCGAACGACACTGGGAGCCGAGCATCTGCTACGGGTTCCAATGACCGCCAGCAGCCGTAGCCTGAACCTGTCCAACACGGTCGCCCTGGTTGCCTATGAAGCCTGGCGCCAGCAGGGGTTTAGCGGGGCACAGTAACTGTTGCCCTCGTGAAACCCAAAAAGGCACTGGGACGATAAACGCCAGAACGCAAAAACGGGCACCGAAGTGCCCGCTTTTTTTGCAGCAAAAAAACCCAAAGGATTAATGGGCGGCAGAAGATTCCTGCTGCTGCTTTTCTTGCTGACGACGCATGGAGTCAGCGAAGATCGCGTCGAAATTGATCGGCGCCAGCATCAGAGCCGGGAAGCTGCCTTTCAGCACCACCGTATCGATCGCTTCACGGGCATAGGGGAACAGGATGTTGGGGCAAAACGCACCCAGTGTCTGTGCCATCTGCTGCTGATCCAGGCCTTCGGCCATGAAAATACCAGCCTGCTGAATTTCAATAATGAACGCGACTTTATCTTCAATCTTCGCCGTGATGGTCAGCGCCAGGACAACTTCAAACTGATTAGAGCTGATCGCCTGATTGCGGGTATTCAGATCCATGCTGATCTGCGGCTTCCATTCTTTCTGAAACGTCGCAGGCGCATTGGGCGACTCAAAGGACAGATCTTTGATGTAAATCCGCTGCAGTGCAAAGCTCGGCTGCTTTTGATTGGCTTCCGTCATCGTTATTCCTTAGACAAGAGAGTGACTCATTGGTGACGCTAGCGGCCATATGAGACGTTAGCAGTCAGATGAATAATTCCAGCGCCACGGGCAATATCCCATGACTGCGCGGGTAATATGCCCGTAAAATTCAACACCGGGTAACGAACCATTATAGGTTCAAATCCAGCGCCATGATGTGATGAATGCCTCTGCCCTGCAACCGTTTCGCGGCTCAACCGCGCAGCATGGCGTCGAGCTTGCCCTGTCGCTCCAGGTCATAGAGTTCATCACAGCCGCCAACATGGGTACCGCCAATCCAGATCTGCGGCACCGTGTGGCGTCCGCTCTTCTGCATCATCTCCTCCCGCTTCTCGGGATCGTTGTCCACCGGAATATCCTGAAACGATACGCCTTTGCTGCTCAATAATTGCTTGGCGCGAATGCAGTACGGGCAGTAACGGGTGGTGTAAAGAACAACGGAGTCGGACATGAGGACACCTCTGGTTGCACACCTGGTTACACACCGACGGCTATTGCAGCCGGTGCTATGGGTTCAGCCTGCTTGGAGGCGCGGCGCTCGCGCCACGGCTACTTCTTTACCAATGGCATGTTGGCATTGCGCCATTCCGTGACGCCACCCGCCAGCCGCCGCACATTCTGATGTCCCGCCGCGCGCAGCACCTTCCCGGCCATACCGGTGTGTTGCCCCATCTTGTCCACCAGGACAAGCTGTTTGTCCTTATATTTCTGGAGTTCAACCGCCCGATCTTTCAAGTTGGCAAAGGGAATGCTCACAGCACCGGTAATGTGGCCGTCGCTGAAATCTTTCTTATCCCGCAGATCAA
>CAYXVO010000512.1:0-2406 GCA_964467875.1 uncultured Pseudomonadales bacterium
TCCTGATGGTATCGGCCGTTTCATCGCGATGGGAGATGGGGAGCGCGTGTCGGTTTCGATACCCAATGCGAAGTTGCTGGATAAGGAGCAGGGCAGGGCGTCGAAGAGCCTGTTCGGAGACTTGGTCCAGTTGTTTGTATTCGCGGCCGGTCTGCGCACTCCCGACAGGGAAAATCGTGCAGCCTGGGCGGTTTACAGGGATGGTGAGAGTGCGGTGGATATATGGCCGCTCATCATCGAGACCTGTCATGTGCCGTTGCTTCCGCACTGGCGTAACGTCCTTGTTCCGGAGTTTCAGGTGCGGGGTTGGATTACCCAGCTCACGGGTTATCGGATGGGCGCCATCGGTGTTCAGCTTGGTGACCCGGAAGTGGAATCCTGCATTGAACGCCTGGTGCAAGCTGGCGCCCTGCAATTGTCCGCGGATGTTTCGGTTTAACCGGAATTTTTATCATTGTTTTTCAATCGTGCCCCAGCGGGATTTTCTCCCCTTGGGGTGGAAATTCCTCTGGGGTTTTTCTTTTTCTCTGGAGGAATTTTTATGAATCAAGTAATCAACTCAGCCTCGATTATTGAGGCCGAGCTGGATCAATCTGAAGTCAACGCCTTGTTATTGGAGGCGGAGTCGGATGCCGGCGTACCGAAGATGTCACTGCACGAGTTCATCGGTGAGTTTGGGCAGGGGCTATTGGAGGCCGTTGAGCGGGAATGTCCCCCGGTGTATCGGGGAGACCGGCCTGCTTTACGTGATGCCGTGTTGGATCGGTTAAAACGGAAGCCTTTTGACGCGCAGCGCGAGGTGGTCCACGCGGCTGCAACGTTGCTGCTCGACCGCAATGAGCCCGCTTGTATCCTCAATTGCGATATGGGGACTGGCAAGACGATGATCTCCATCTGTATCGCCTCCGTGATGTATCAGGAGGGATGCCATCGAATGCTGGTCCTGTCACCGCCGCACCTAGTGTACAAGTGGCGGCGGGAGATTCTGGACACAGTGCCGAATGCAACGGTGTGGGTTCTCAACGGCGCAGACACGCTCGCGAAGCTCCTGATGTTGCGCGAGGTTTTGGGTGTAGCGCCGAAAGGTCCGGAGTTTTTCATCCTGGGTCGAGTGCGCATGCGGATGGGATTTCACTGGCGGCCAGCGTACGTCGTGCGCAAGCAGCTGGAAGAGCCATTCGAAGGCGCGCGGGACAAGGGCGTCCCCTGCAATGTGCGAGAGGTGGCCTGCTGTACCGACTGCTTCGCGCCCTTGGTAGTAGATGAAACGGGTTTGGCAGCCTCACCAAGCGCCTTGGAGGCGATGGATAGGCGACTGGTGTGCCCGCTGTGTAAAGGTCCGCTGTGGACGCTCCAGAGGCCCAGGGCGCGCAAGTCACGTCGGGAGCTGGTAATCGACACGGTTCGGCAGTTACCGACCATCGGCCCTAAAACGGCAAGCCGTCTGATGGATGTGTTCGGCGAAGATTTACTTGGCGACATGTTGGCGGACAACGTCTATGCGTTTATCAACTTGATGGATGACCAGGGCAACCTGGTGTTTTCCGACCGTCAAGCCAGGCGCATGGAAAAGGCTTTCGGCAATATGGAACTCAGTATTGGCGATGGGCATTATCAGGCGACGGAGTTTATTAAACGCTACCTGCCGGATCAGACGTTCGATCTTCTCATCATTGATGAGGGGCACGAATACAAGTCACCGGACTCGGCTCAAGGCATCGCCATGGGCGTGTTAGCAACCAAGGTTCGCAAGACCTTGCTGCTGACCGGGACACTGATGGCGGGCTACGCAGACGATCTGTTCTATCTGATGTGGCGGATCATGACGCGGAACATGCTGGAGGATGGCTACCGGTATAATAACCGGGGGACGCTGGGCACGGCTTCCACAGCTTGGATGCGGGAGCACGGTGTTTTAAAGGAGGTAGTCAAGGTCACGGAAGGCGGTGATCACCGCACAGCCAGAGGCAAGCGAGTTTCTGTTCGGACGGTCAAGGCCCCAGGGTTTGGACCGAAAGGCATTGCCCGCTATGTGCTGCCGTACACGTGCTTTCTGAAGCTCAAGGACATCGGACAGGACGTCCTGCCACCTTATGAAGAAATTTTTCAGGAGGTGGAGATGACATCGGAGATGGAGGCTGTGTATCGCAATATGACCACTACCCTGGGCGATCACTTAAAAAAAGCGTTGAGGTGTGGGGATTATACCTTGATGGGTGTGGTGCTGAATGCGCTGTTGGCGTGGCCGGAATGCTGTTTTCGCCCGGAGAACATCACGCATCCGCGTGACCGTCGCAGTACGTTGCATTTCAATGCGGCGCTGTTTGCGGAGGATCAGCCGACACCCAAGGAGCGGGCACTGATCGATCTATGCTTGGAGGAGCGCAGTCAGGGCCGGCGGGTACT
>CAYXVO010000513.1:0-2398 GCA_964467875.1 uncultured Pseudomonadales bacterium
TAGGCATGTGCAAATGGGTGGTGTGACTCATGTGACGGGAAAGTTCCGGATGCCAAGCGGGTGTTAAGGGGATACCCCATCGAGCTGCCAATCATTGATAACCAGGGTGACCCTGACACTCTCCCGGGTGAGAATGATCTTGCGCGGCAGTGGGTAAGGTTCGGTGTCATGGTAATCGGTGTAGCGGATCGTCCAGCCAAGCTGTTGCAGTTCATACAGGCGACCGCTCAGGTCGAAGGTGGAATCGGTGATCCTGGTTGGGGCGGGGATTCCCTTGATCCAGGAAAACAGAGACTCAATCGGCAGCGTCCAGCCGGTTTGCTGGTAGATCAGGCTTTCCGGTTGATCTGAGTAAAGCGGCTCTTTACCGGACTGGGTGAGCCAAATCGAATGGGGTGTGCCTCTGAGATTGGTGGCGCCCAGGCCGAAAACGGCGGACGAGAGGTTGATATCGAATTCGGCCCCCCGTTGCGACCAGCTGTTAATGACCGCGCTGTCGATCCGGTCACCCTGGCGCACGCCAAGCTTCCCGGAAATCTTCCAGTTCTCGACATGGGACAGGACTTGCTGCCGTTGAGCCCAATCCGCAGGGGCTTGTTCCCGGGTCTGAATTGGCTGCGTGGTACAGCCTGTCAGCAGCGAAATGACGACCAAAGCCGCCATGAACCAATGTCTTTCCGGCAACTGCGATTTGGTGTCACTGGCGTGCGTGGCCTGCAGGGCGGAACGGCTAATCATTCGGTGCGGGCTCATTGGGTGATGGCTCCGTCGGGGCCGCACTCTGGGTCTGAGCTCCAAGCCGCTGCATGGTCTCTTGAACCAGGCCGTTGTCTGGGTTCTGGGTCAGTGATTCCAACCATACTTGGAGCGCCTCTTCCTGCTGCCCGTTGACCCAGAGGACCTCCCCGTAATGGGCGGCTACTTCTGGGTCGGGAAACTCCGAATAGGCTTTCTTCAGGTAGGAAATAGATTCCTGAAGGTTGCCCAGGCGGTATTCGACCCAACCCATGCTATCCATGATGGCGGGGTTGTCGGGCTTGAGGGCGAGCGCCTTGGCGATGAGCTCCCGTGCTTCCTGATGGCGGGATGTTTTGTCCGCCAGGATATAGCCGAGGGCGTTCAGGGCAACGGCATTATCGGGTTGCTGGGCCAGAATGGCGCGCAAGTCTCGTTCCATGCCAGTCAGATCACCTTGCTTGTCGAGCACTGAGGCGCGGGCATACAGGAGTTGCGGGTCTTCTGGACGGTCCGTGAGGGCCGCGTTGATGCTGGCCAGGGCGGTGTCCAGTTCGTTCAGTTCCACCAGGAGATTGATTTCCAGCTGCCAGATCTGCTCAGCCTGGGTCGGCAGTTCGCCGCGCGCATGCTCAAAGCCGGAGACGGCCTCTTCTAGGCGATCGGCCTTTGCCAGCAGAAATGCAGACCGGCCCAGGGCAGTCAGGTAGTGGGGGCTGGGGCCAACCTGTTGGTAATGTTCCAGGGCTTGCTCCAGTTGGTTCTGCTGATCGGCAATGCGGGCCAGGTAAAAATGAGCTTCGTCGGTATGCTGACCTTCATCCAACAGTTCGCGTAACTGTTTTCGGGCGAGGTCGAGCTGTTTGTTTTCGATCGCCACCAGCGCATGGGAGAGCTTGAGACCGGGGACCGATGGAAACCGCTCCATCAGCTTGCGAAATTCCGCCTGGGCTTCCGGCATGGATTGGTTGTCGATCAACAGGCGCGCGTACAGGGTTCCCAGTTGCCGGTTGTCCGGATATTGGCGGCTTTTGGTTCGCAGATAGGCCAGGGCGGCTTCGGTTCCTTCGACTTCCTTCAAGACGCGGCCTCGCAGCATAATGGCGGGCTGATGCTCCGGATCCTGTTGCAACAGGCGGTCCAGGGAGGCCAGGGCTGCCGGGTAATCCTGATGGGTCTCCTGCAGGATGGCGAAGCCGAACAGGACCTCGCCGTTGTCGGGATGACGCTCGACCACGGACTGGTACAGGCGCAGCAGTTCCTGGCGATCCTCGGCGGCGAGATTCTTGGCATGTACTGCCAGATTATCGAAATTGGTGCCGCCTTCCAGATTGAGAAGTTGTTCCATGTGGCCGAGCGCGCGCTCGTATTGCCGGTTGCGGATCAGCGCCAGGGATGCCAGGTGATGGGGTTCGGCGGCGCTGGTGTCCAATTCGGACCAGAGTTCCGCCATTTCCAGCAGTTCAGTTTCGGCTTTCAGATATTGGCAGATGCGGACCGCGCGAACGACAATACCCAGGTCCCGGGTGGTGCGCGCTTGTTCCAGGTAATTGGCCAGCGCCAAGTCAAACTGGTCGCGTTGACCCGCGATCTCGGCGGTCAGTAGTGCCTCAAGCGTGGCGGCATTGAACTCGCCAGGCCGTTGTTGGGTCTCTTTCTGGGC
>CAYXVO010000514.1:0-2386 GCA_964467875.1 uncultured Pseudomonadales bacterium
AGCACCCGATTGGCCAGGCCGGTGAGATCGTCGTAATGCAGCAGAAACTGGAGACGGTCGTTGACCTGCTTGCGCTCCGTGAGATCCGACAGCAGGCCGGTGTAGTGGGTGACGTCACCGGCCTCGTTGTGGACCCGGTTGATTTGGAGCCAGACCGGAAAGTAATCGCCGCCCTTGCGGCGTTCAAACAGTTCCACGTCAAAGCGCCCATCCTGATCCAGGGCGGCGCGGGCCTGCTCGAAGATCTCTTCTTTACGGGGAATGTTGCTGAGATCCACCAGTGGGCAGCCCAGTACCTCCGCTTCGTGATAGCCGGTGATCCGGGTAAAGGCGTGGTTGATGCTGAGGACGCGGAAGTCCGGATCGAGCACGAAGATGCCTTCGGCGGTGCTGTCGAACACCGATTTGGCCATGCGCAGCTGGTCGTCGCGCTGGCGGTCCTCGGTAATGTCGCGGCGGGTGCCCAGCATGCGGCTGATCCGGCCATCGGCGGCGGTGCGCACCGCCTTGCCGCACTCCTCCACCCAGAGCCAGTGGCCGTCGGCGGTGCGGATCCGGTAATGCACCAGATAGCGCGCGCTGTTGCCGGCGAGGTAGGTATCGGTAGCTTCGCACAAGCGCGGGAAGTCATCCGGGTGAACCTGTTGGCGCAGGTTTTCCCGGTAATCCTCGGTATTCATTTCACGGGGGCCGAACGCCGGATGGAAATGGGACTGGTAAACCTGGCCGCTGGACAGATCCCAGTCCCACAGGGCCAGATGACTGGCTTCGATGGCCTGGGACAGACGAGTCTGGCTCTTGACCAGAGCGTCGCTGATACTTTTGCGCAGCTTGATTTGCTGGCTCAGTAGATCATTGGTCTCCGACAGTTCCCGGGTGCGTTCGCGGATTCGCTGTTCCAGATCCTGATGGGCCTGCCGCAGTGACAGTTCGGAAAATTCGCGGTGGCGAACTTCCGCGTCAAGCTCCTGGTTCATCTGCTCGGCCAGTACGCGCGCCTGGTCCAGATAGCTGATCAGGGCTTTCTGAGATAGGTGGCGGGTCAGCTGGCGTTGGGTCTGGCGGGCCAATGGCCTCATCACAACGATTGCGGTCAGTGTCAGTATGGTCAGGAGCAGTGCGCTGGCTTGCAGGCGCTGCCAGCTGATTCCGCCCAGTGTCAGGATCGCCTCTGCGGACGCCGCCGGACTAACCAGAACCAACCCAGCGGCGCCTGCCAGGCTGGGCGCGAGCAGGCCGGCGGCCAGCCAGCACCCGCTGCGAATGTCATGCCGCAGCTGGATTGTAGCCGGGAGCAGGAGCAGGGCGGCCAGGATCAGGGCGAGGGGCGCGGTGGCGGGCGTCAGCTGGAGCCAGGCCAGGACGATACCCCAGCCAGCGCCCGTTGTCGCCAGCAGGGCGCGCAGGCTTTTTAGCCAGCGCTGGGGTGGTCGCGGCAGGTGAGGGCGCCGATAGCGGTAACCCAGGATCAGACCGACGCCATGGACGGCGCAGAGCAGCGCGAAACCGATGAGTGACGCGGTGGGAGCTGGCGTGGGCCAGGTGTCCGCCACGGGACTCATTACCAGACCCAACACGAGTACCAAAGATAGCGCGAGTAGCAGCGCTAAAGACAGCCTCAGCCAGTACCAGGCGCCCTGGTACAACGCCCGCACCTGGTGCCGCAAGATGTCCGTCGGCTGAGGACGGGCGGCGGCCGTCATCAATGCCAGATCGGGGGGCGGCAGCATGCCGTTCACTTCTGGTCCCTGCTGTTCAATGGTCATGGTGTTCAACAGTCTGATGCCCAACAGTCATGGTGTTTAACTGTCGGAGTGTTCAACGGTCATACAACCATGCGCCTGTGAATGTCCACCTTCGGCGCATTGTCCCTGAATACTGACTTCGCGCTCATTTAACCTGAGGGAAACGCTGACCACAAGCCAGATTCCGTGCAGGCTTCTCGTTTTGAGCCGGTGGGGCCGCTGAAGAACACCTGCGACCCGGAGCCCGGTGGGAACGGCCGGTGATTTGTGCGTCTCCGGGGCTTTTGTGGTTCAATACCTCCCTCTTACGCCTTTCTATTCACCCCTATTGCATGGCCGGAGATATTTCGGTCGGAGAAGTATTCCCAATGGACGTTTCCAGCATCCTTGAAGGTTTGAATGATGCCCAGCGCCAGGCCGTGGCCGCGCCAGCGGGAAGTCTGCTGGTGCTGGCCGGTGCCGGCAGCGGCAAAACCCGGGTGCTGGTCCACCGGATTGCCTGGCTGATGCAGGTGGAGCATCTGAGTTCCCACGGTGTTCTGGCGGTCACCTTCACCAACAAGGCCGCGCGCGAGATGCGCGGGCGCAGTGAGGAGTTGCTGGGCATTTCCACCGCCGGTATGTGGGTTGGCACCTTTCAC
>CAYXVO010000515.1:0-2383 GCA_964467875.1 uncultured Pseudomonadales bacterium
GTTGATGTACAGGTGAATATCCTTGTCCGGATTTTCCGACTCCAGGAACAGCAACTGGGCAACCACCAGATTTGCCATATGATCCTCGACCGGACCCACCAGAAAAATCACTCGCTCTTTCAGGAGCCGGGAGTAAATATCATACGAACGCTCGCCACGTGCGCTTTGCTCGACAACGATGGGAACCAATGCGTTCGACGGGGCAACTACTGAAGACTCTCCGTGAATCAGACCTTTGCTCATCGCGATGTTATTCTCCGATTTAGATGGTCGTGCATTTGTACAATACTTGATTTTGTACAACGCTCGTATTCCAGATGCGCCATCTTCGCTTGATGCGTCATCTCGTTATACTGCGCAGCCCACTGCGAACCGCATCTTTTCCAAGCGTATAGATTCGGGCTTGCGTCGGGTTCAGTGGCATACCGGGTTCACTGGCATACCGGGTTCGCTACCATGCCGGTTTTGCTGCCATGAAAGCTAAAACAGCCGGGCAAAGCCGGCTGTTCATCAGTGTAGACTAATAGAAGGAGCAAATTAAACCTGAACTCAGCCCTTTTGGCGGACGTTCTTAATTGCGTCTTCGTAACTTACACTCTGCTCGCTGAGTTTGACCTGACCGGTCAGGAAATCCACGACCAAATCTTCCAACACTACAGCCTCAATACTGGTGCGCTGTTCCGCATTACTATTGTAGTACTTCACAACTTCTTCGGGCTCTTGATAAGTCCCAGCAATCTCCAGGATCTTCGCATCAACCTGCTCGGAAGTCGGACGGATGCTGTTCTGCTTGGACACTTCTGCAAACAACAGACCCGTCTTCACACGCTGCTGGGCCTGTTCCTGGAACAGCTCAGCCGGAAGCTGCTTGGGATCCAGCTGCATACCGCCAAACTGACGGACCGCATCCTCACGCAGGCGATCAATCTCGGAAGCTACCAGTGACTTTGGTACTTCCAGCTCGTTCTTGGCAATCAGCGCATCCACGACCTGCTGCTTGAGCTTACCAGTCAGCGCCTGCTTGACCTCGCGCTCCATGTTACGGCGCACTTCCTCGCGGAATGCCTCCGCACCGCCTTCAGTTACACCAAAACCGGCGTAGAACTCATCGTTCACTTCAGGCAGAACAGGCTCTTCAACTTTACTGACGGTAACCTTGAACCGAGCCGCCTTACCTTTCAGCTGTTCTGCGTGGTAATCCTCGGGAAAGGTCAGCTCAAGCGTGCGCTCTTCGCCCGCATTGGCACCGACCAGACCTGCCTCAAAGCCTGGGATCATGCGTCCAGAACCCAACACAATGCGCGCACTCTCAGCGCTGCCGCCCTGGAACGCTTCACCATCAATGGTGCCCTCATAGGCAACCGTCAACTGGTCGGCATCTTGCGCCGCACGATCAACTTCCTGCCAGGAAGTCTGCTGCTTACGCAGGTTTTCGATCATGTTGTCGACGTCTTGCTCCGTAACCTCAGCCGACTCGCGCACAAGCTCAACATCGCTCAGGTCCGCCAGCGCAACTTCGGGATAAACTTCCAATGTCGCCACGAACTCGAGATCCTTGCCCTCTCCAAGTTCTTTAGGTTCAAAACGGGGATAACCGGCAGGATTCAGGCTCTCTTTGGACAGCGCCTCGACATAGGCGTTGCGCATGATCTCGCCCACCACTTCCTGACGCACACCTTCACCATAACGCTGTTTGACTACACTCATCGGTGCTTTGCCAGGACGGAAACCATTCAGGCGCACACGGCGGGCGGTATCCTGTAAACGCTTCGCGATTTCGCTTTCCACCTTCTCGGCCGGAACGCCAATGGTCAGTCGACGCTCGATGCTGGTCGTCGTCTCAACAGAAACTTGCATGGGTTATCCTCGAATCAATTCGCTGGTAGACCTAAAAGGCGGAGATGTTATGTCGATGCTCGCAACAGCGCAAGAGGCGCCGGCTACGTATTGCAGGTGATTTTGCGGATGATGTGAGCAACATTCAAAGTTTGTGGTGCGAAAGGAGAGACTCGAACTCTCACACCTTTCGGTACTGGAACCTAAATCCAGCGCGTCTACCAGTTCCGCCACTTTCGCACAAACCTTACTGAAACGGAGTTTTTGGCTCCGAAACAAAGCCTAACGGCTCTACTGAGGGCGCGACATACGTCGCAGCATATTGCAGATTATGTAGTTTCCGAAAAGCAAAAACTGCATAAGATAAAAATGGGGTGGACGAAGGGAATCGAACCCTCGACCGCAGGAATCACAATCCTGAGCTCTACCTATTGAGCTACGTCCACCATCGCTCTTTGCTTCAGACCACCGTCTGAGACCCTCACCGTGGCGGTGTGGCGCGCCCGGCAGGAATCGAACCTGCAACCTACGGCTTAGAAGGCCGTTG
>CAYXVO010000516.1:0-2382 GCA_964467875.1 uncultured Pseudomonadales bacterium
TAAACAAGCGATCCTTTTCATTTATTTCCAGCAGCTTGTAACTTGCCCTGGAGCGATACCCTTCCTGCTTGGAGAGTTTGACAAACCGATCGTCGAAATGTTCTTTCAACCATCGGGCACTGGATTTGGAGCGCGCCACGAGCATCCTCAAGACGGTTTTAACAATAATGTTTCAAATAAGGGCTGACGATACCTTAAAATACAGCCTGATCGAAACGACTTTTGGGTAGAAGAGCAGGTTCCTCAGTGTGGCTATTGCCAGTCTGGCCAAATCATCCTGAACAAGCCATTCTGCCTGACAAGCCATTCTGCCTGAAGCCTGACCCTTAAAGAGAATCCCATGGCGTTAACCATCGAAGAAAAGAAGCAGTATCGCGGCATCGCCCATCCCTTGAAGCCAATCGTCACCGTAGCCGGAAATGGATTGTCCGACAACGTCCTGCTGGAAGTTGAACGGGCCCTGGACGACCACGAGCTTATCAAGGTAAAAATTAAAGTCGGCGACCGGGAAGTGAAGCACCAGGTGGTAGAGAGCCTCTGCCAGCAGACCAAGGCAGAACTGGTGCAAACAATTGGCAACGTAGCCATCCTGTTGCGACGTGCAAAAAAACCAAATCCGAAACTGTCCAATTTGCTGCGACAGCAGCGAATGCAAGGATAAGCGTTTTAAGTACGGACCTGCATCCCTAAAAAAAGCCGGCATCGCCGGCTTTTTTGTTTCAACTCGAAGCACCCGCGTCTCTAGACCCTACGGATGCAACGCGGGACCCTGCGGATGCAACGAGTATCTCAGTCACTGAGTTACAACAGGCTGAGCGTACGATTACAGATGCTTAACGTCATCTATCTCGTATTCCACCAAGCCATTCGGCACCTTCACCACGACCACATCGTCGACCATCTTTCCGATCAAGGCCCGGGCAATGGGTGACGACACCGAAATCTTGCCGCCCTTGATGTCCGCCTCGTCGTCGCCGACGATCTGGTAGCTCACCTTTTCTTCCGTCTCGGTGTTGATGATGTCGACAGTCACGCCAAAAATCACCTTGCCAGTGTTTTCGATGGCCTTTACATCAATCACATGCGCCAGCGACAACTTGGACTCAATTTCCTTGATACGCCCCTCCGCAAAGCTCTGCTGCTCGCGGGCAGCATGGTACTCCGCGTTCTCCTTAAGATCGCCGTGCTCACGAGCGTCGGCAATCGCCTGGATAATGCGAGGCCGGTCCACGGACTTCAGGCGCGCCAGCTCTTCGCGCAACGCGCGCTCACCCTCAACGGTCATCGGTATCTTAGTCATAGATATTCGCTCCCTGCATGAATGTCCTGCAAACGCCGGACAGTCTTCTCCGCACCGAACCGGATCGCGCGATACACCGCCTCGCCACCCGCCAGTGTCGTCGTATAAGTCACTTTATGCTGCAGAGCACTCTGACGAATCTGAGCAGAATCAGCAATGGCGCGACGCCCTTCGGTAGTGTTGATAATCAACTGGATCTTGCCGTTCTTGATCTCGTCAACAATATGAGGCCGCCCCTCATTCACCTTGTTGATCCGGGAAACCGCCAGGCCAGCCGCCTCGATGGTTTGCGCCGTACCGCTGGTCGCCACCAGCTTGAAGCCGATGTCGATCAGATCACGCGCCAGTTGCACCGCACCACTCTTGTCGGCATCCCGCACGCTGATAAACGCGACACCACCACTTGGGAATTTTTCGCCAGCCGCAACAGACGCCTTGGCGAAGGCCTCGTCGAAGCTGGCACCAATGCCCATGACCTCGCCAGTGGATTTCATTTCCGGCCCCAGAATGGGGTCCACGCCAGGGAACTTGTTAAACGGGAACACACTTTCCTTGACGTTATACAGTTCTGGCACGATTTCCTTGGTAAAGCCCTGCTCGGTCAGCGACTTACCTGCCATGCAGCGGGCCGCCACCTTGGCCAGCGACACACCAATTGCCTTCGATACGAAAGGCACGGTGCGGGACGCGCGGGGATTCACCTCGATCACGTACACCTTGCCGTCCTGGTATGCCAACTGCACGTTCAGCAAGCCCACCACGCCCAATTCCAGCGCCATGCGCTTGACGGTTTCGCGCATTTCATCCTGCACGTCCTTGGGCAGACTGTAGGGCGGCAAGCAGCAGGCTGAATCGCCGGAGTGAACTCCCGCCTGCTCAATATGCTGCATGATTGCACCGATCACCACCATCTCGCCGTCGCAAATGGCGTCGATATCGATTTCAATCGCGGCGTTCAGGAAGTGATCCAGCAATACGGGACTGTCATTGGATACCAGTACCGCATCACGCATATACCGGGTCAGTTCATCTTCCTTGTACACCACTTCCATGGCGCGGCCGCCCAGCACGTAGGAAGGACG
>CAYXVO010000517.1:0-2382 GCA_964467875.1 uncultured Pseudomonadales bacterium
GGCTCTGAGCCCATGCCAACTGACAGGTGTCATGAATATCCGGCTCGTATTGGCGCAGCTCCTCCAGAAAGCGGCTGGCACGAAACAGGAACATGCCGCTGTTCCAGTAGTAGGCGCCGGAGGCAACGAATTCGCAGGCGCGGGCATGCTCCGGCTTTTCCACGAACTGTTCCACCGGCAAGCCGCCATGAGCGTCCCCCGGACCTTGTGCTTGCTCACACTTGATGTATCCGTAGCCGGTCTCCGGCCGTTGCGGGCAAATGCCAAACAGCACCAGATCACCCGCCTCCGCCGCAATCCTTGCACGCTTCAGCGCCTGCAAAAATGCCGCCTGATCCGTTATCAAATGATCGGCCGGCAACACCAGCATCAACTCATCGCCACGGCCGCTGGCGACCAGTTGTTGCGCGGCGATGGCCACGGCGGGCGCGGTATTGCGACCAAATGGCTCCAGCAGAATCGACTGGGCCCGCCGCCCGGCCATGCGCAATTGCTCGCCCACAAGGAAGCGATGCTCCTGATTGCAGATGACAATCGGCGCTTCGATGGCCTCGTCGTCGAGGCGCTGCAAAGTCTGCTGAAACAGGCTTTCGTCCCCCGTCAGCGGCAGGAACTGTTTGGGGTATAACTGGCGCGACAGCGGCCACAAACGGGAGCCGCTGCCACCTGAGAGAATCACTGGAATCATCGTCCTTGCTCCATGTCCAACGTCGTCAGATCCATTCTTGCGAATCAGGGCCTGCTATTGGTCTGCCCTGATGTGCTCTGCTGTGGCCTCCGATGCAGGAGCCGAATGTGAAGGATTCCTGACGGCGGAGGTCGAGCGATACGCGGTAGTCCCTTATGTTTGTACTCTCAGTGCAGGCGTACGACCAGTCTCTGAATGATTAGCACGTCACCAAATCGTGAACTCGTTGCTGAACATCAGTCAGCCTCGGTCAAGGCGTCCTGGATATCCTTGATCAGATCATCCAGATGCTCAATGCCCACCGCTAAGCGCATCACGCCATCATTCAGGCCCATGGCCGCCTGCGCCTCCAGGGATAGGCTTTTGTGGGAGGTCCGGGTCGGCTGGCAAATCAAAGACTCAACCCCACCCAGGCTCAGGGCCGGCTGGATGATCCGCAACCGATCCAGAAAGGCGTCCGGATCAATGCGGGTCTGATCCAGTTCAAAGGCCAGCATGCCGCCAAAGCCCTGCATCTGTTTGCAGGCGGTGGCATGGCCGGGATGGCTTGGCTGTCCCGGATACCAAACCTGTTTCACCGCCGGGCAGCCGGCCAGAAATTCCGCCAGGTGCTGGGCATTGCGGTTGTGTTCACGCATCCGCAAAGAGAGCGTTTTCAGGCTGCGCTCCAGCAGCCAGGCGTCCTGCGGATTGAGGGTCGCGCCCAGATTAATGGAAGTCGCACGAATGGGTGCTATCAGCTCTGCCTTGCCGAGAACCACGCCACTGCTCAAATCGCTGTGCCCGCCCAAGTACTTAGTGCCGCTGTGGACAACCAGATCGAAGCCCAGGGTGAGCGGCTGCTGGTTGATGGGGCTGGCGAAGGTATTGTCGATGATCGTAATGGCCCCCATTCTGCGCGCCTGATTCGCAACCGCTTCGAGATCGACGATGCGCAGCAGCGGGTTGGTGGGCGATTCCACGTAGACCACCCGGGTCTTCTCCCCGATTGCGGCGGCGATGGCCTCGCCATCGGCCTCCACCCAGCGGATTTGCACACCGCGCCGGACGATTTCTTGCTGCAACAGCTGTAAGGTGCCGCCATACAGATCCGTTTGCGCCACCAGTTCGTCACCCGCTTGCAGGTGTGCCAGCAGCGCCGCCGAAATCGCTCCCTGCCCTGAACTGAACAGGACACCGTCTTCCGCGCCTTCCAGCGCGCACAGCTTATGGATCACCGCACGCTGGTTGGGCAGGTTGCCGTAACGGGGATACAACACCTCGCTGCGGTTGCGGTAGGCAAACGCCGAGGACGCGCACAGAGGACTATTGACGCCGCCACTGATTTCGTCGGCGAGGGTGCCTTGATGCACGCATTGGGTTTCTGGTTTCATGAATCCGCCCTTTTGTTGGTTAATTCCGAGGGATGGGCCTAAGCTGCCGTAATGAACCGCGCTTCCTTTATGAACCGAGCAGCCGCTATAAGACGAACAGCCTGTGTGAATCCGATGGAAGCTGCCCACCATCTTCTGGCACCCAGTCTCATCCTCATCATTAGCTTGGTGATCACAGCCTCAGGATGCTCGCCTATCAACCCCAGGGCGCCCTATCTTACCCTGGAGCCCAATGAGGCACTCGCCGAAACCTATTTCGACGTGGAAATCCCCACCGCCGATGGTCAGGTGCTGGCCGCGACACTCTACCAGCCTGCACTG
>CAYXVO010000518.1:0-2378 GCA_964467875.1 uncultured Pseudomonadales bacterium
GGCCAAAAATCTGGCGAAGATGGAGGCGGAGATGTATGCCGCCGCACGTAATCTTGAGTTTGAAAAAGCTGCCCAGCTGCGGGACGAAATCACGGCCCTGAGGGATCGTGTGTTGGTTCCCAACAGCTAACCCTTGGTCGCCAGACGGCTGACCCTAGTCGCAGACGATTGCCCATGGCCGAAGACGGCTGCATATAGACGAAGACGGCTGCGCGACTGCATCGAACCGGCTATTCTCAAGGTTGAGCGCAACTCCCGGAGGGAGCGGTTGCGCCACAGAAAGTAGAGGATAGCATGAGTGTTACGATAATCTGGCCCTGGCTCGTCGGCGGCGCTGTAGTAGCTGCGGTGCTGGGGTTTTTGCTTGCCAGGTTCTATTCCCAGCAGCGTTTGCAGGCCTTGAAGACGGAACTGGCTATGCTCCAGGAACGGCTTTCGAGTCGCGATCGGGAGATAGAGCGGCTCGACCAGGGGGTGGCGGAGCTGCAGTCGGAGCATGAGGTTGCGGCTTCTGCGCTGCAGGAAATCCTGCGAGAAAATGGCGCGCTAAAGGCACGCCTGGATGTTACCCGACAGTTTGAGGCTGAGGCGGCTGCGTTGCGAGCTGAGCGGAGTACGTTGCAGTCCCGGCTGGCACAGGTCGAGGCCGAACTCCGTCAGTCTCAGATCCATCATGATGAAAAAATGCGCTTGCTGCTGGATGCGCGTGAGCAGCTTTCTCATGAATTCAAATCCCTGGCGACGCGGGTATTGGATGAGAACAGCCTCAAGTTCGCGGAGCAGAATCGCACCAACCTCGACAATATCCTGCAGCCTCTGAAGACCCAGTTGTCCGATTTTCGCCAGAAGGTCGAAGAAACCTATGACAAAGAAGCGCAACAGCGTTTCTCCCTCGCCAGTGAAATCAAAAGACTCCAGTCGCTCAACGAGCGCATCAGCGTGGATGCTCTGAACCTGACCAATGCCTTGAAGGGGCAGAGCAAGGTGCAGGGCGCCTGGGGAGAGGTGATTCTTGAGCGACTGCTGGAGCGCTCCGGTCTGGTGCGGGGGCGCGAATACCAGGTGCAGAGCAGTCATCGGGATGCGCAGGGTCAGCGGTTGCAGCCGGATGTGGTGGTGCATTTGCCCGAAAACAAGCATGTGGTGATTGACTCGAAGGTGAGCCTGACCGCGTTTGCCGCATACAGTGCCGCGGAGACGGCGGAAGCCGGTGAGGGGCATCTGCGCCAGCATGTCCAGTCCGTGCGCAATCATATTCGCGGTCTGGGAAAGAAGCAGTATCAGGATCTTAAAGGGCTGAGCTCACTGGATTTCGTGCTCTTGTTCATTCCGGTGGAAGGCGCCTTCGGTGCGGCAATCCAGGCGGATGCGGAATTGTTCAATGAGGCTTTCGAGCAGAACATTGTCCTGGTTTCCCCCTCAACCCTGCTGGCAACGCTGCGCACGATTCACAATATCTGGCGCTACGAATACCAGTCGCTCAACTCCCAGGAAATTGCCCGTCAAGCGGGTAACCTGTACGACAAGTTCGTGGCCTTTGTCGCCGACCTGCAAGAGGTTGGGCAGCGTTTGGGTGGTGCTCAGCAGGCCTGGGATAGAGCCTACAACAAGTTGACGGAGGGTAAGGGGAATCTGGTTCGCCGAGTTGAGAACCTGAAAGCACTTGGTGCTCGTACGAGCAAACGGATGGATGAGGATTTGGTGGCTCAGGCCCAGGAGGATGCAGGTGAATCCTCAGTCGGCGTGGCGGTCATTGCATCTTCCGCCAGTTCGTCAACTGGCGGCTCGTAAAGTTGATCGTTGGGTGGCCGCTGGGCAGAGCCGACTAAGCCCTACCGATGCGCCAGGCATGAGTGGTGTCGCAGGTATTGCCGCTGGTCGCGAAATGTTTGCGGGATTATCGGCTAACACATTGATAATGTTGTAAAGGTTACTATCTCGTAACGGAAGGCAAACGCTGTTTCAAGTAAATTGAACGGATTCCGCTTGCTACTGGGCCGTTGGTTCATTGGTCTGAGTGGGATCCTATTAACGATTACGCCTGCTGGAAAGAGCTGTGTATTGAATAATACTTGTGCAACGCTAACGAGGAGGGTGAAGCCATGGCAGCATCAGATAAGCGCCGACATCCGCGGATGAAAATGAACCTCAGTGTGTTTGTTTGTCATCCTGTAATGGGGCGAGCCCTCATGACGACACGGGATATGTCGGATGAGTGTGTGTATGTGCAGGGGCCTTTGGCGGCGCCACCAACCCGGGGCGCAGTGGTCAGTGTTCAGGTGAATGGGTTACTGGGATCGGCAGGTGGCAGTGTGCCCATGAAGGTGTTGCGTGGGGATGATGATGGCCTGGTGCTAGGCTTTGTCAGCTGAGTCTGG
>CAYXVO010000519.1:0-2353 GCA_964467875.1 uncultured Pseudomonadales bacterium
GCGTGACTTGCTGGGTGCCCGTCGCCCAGGCGTCACCAGCTGGCCGATCAGCCGTGCACTGGAACGGGTGGCCCAGGAAGGTGCGGGCGTGGTGGTGCTGCTGGACTCCATGGACATGGTGGCCGACATCGAGGAGCGGGTGCGAGACTTCTTCGGTGATCGGGGGCGATGGAGTGGCCAGAGTGGTTCCGGTGTCTATATGACCGTCGGAACCGGTTCCCAGATTTTACGCGACTTGGGCGTGGGCAAGATGCGCCTGCTCAGTTCCCCCATGAAATTCAGCGCCATTTCGGGGTTTGATCTCGAAGTGGTGGAATACATTCCCTATGGCCAGCCCGCTGAGTGATGGCCGCAAGTTAATGAGGATCAAGATGTCAGACATAAAAATCTACGAAGGTGACTTTACCCAGTGCAGCGGTCGTTACGCCATTGTCGTCGGCCGGTTCAACGCCTTCGTGGTGGAAAGCCTGGTGGAAGGTGCGCTTGATACTCTGAAGCGGCATGGCATTCCCGATGGCGACGTGACCATTGTGCGGGTACCAGGCGCGTTTGAAATCCCGCTGGCCGTCAAGAAAATGGCCGAGACGGGCGAGCACGATGCGGTGATTGCACTGGGTGCCGTGATCCGTGGTGGCACGCCGCATTTCGATTATGTCGCGGGGCAGTGCGCCAGCGGTCTGAATCAGGTTGCACTGGCAACGAGCACACCGATTGCCTTTGGTGTGTTGACCGTCGACAGCATTGAGCAGGCGGTTGAGCGCTCCGGTACCAAAGCCGGTAACAAGGGCATGGAAGCGGCACTGTCTGCCATTGAGATGGTCAGTCTGCTGAAGCAGATGGAGGCGAAGTGAGCGACACCCAGGATAAACCGCAGGGGTCTAAACGGTCGTCGCGCGTGGAGCAGCGGCGCCGGGCTCGCCAGTTTGCGCTGCAGGCCCTGTACCAGTGGCATGTGGCGGGGGCTGGCGTGAGTCAGATCGAGGCGGAGTTTCGCGTCGACAATGACATGAGCCAAGTCGACACGGCGTACTTTCATGAACTGCTGCACGGCATTCCGGCCCAGGTGGGTGATCTCAACAAGCTGATCGAGCCGCTGTTGGACCGCCCGCTGAAAGACGTCAACCCCATTGAGCTGGCGTTGCTGCGGATGGGTGCCTACGAGCTGAAGGAGCGCCTCGACGTACCGTATCGGGTCGTCATCAACGAGGAAGTCGAGCTCGCCAAGAAGTTCGGCGGCACCGATGCTCACAAGTTCGTCAACGGGATCCTCGACAAGCTGGCCGGGCGGCTGCGCATGGCCGAGATCCGTGGCGGGCGCGGCTAACCAGGCGCGATCATGACGCGGGGAGGCGCACCGCTCGGTGAGTTCGAGCTGATCGAACGCTTCTTCCAGCGTCCGCTCGCGACACCGGAGGTGTCGGAGTCAGGGCGTATCCTGCTGGGTATTGGGGATGACTGCGCGGTATTGGAGATCGCCAGCGGGCGGCAACTGGCCTTCTCCATCGACACACTGGTCGAAGGTGTTCATTTTCTGTCATCCCTGCCCGCGGAGGCCTTGGGTTGGCGTGCGCTGGCGGTCAATATCAGTGATTTGGCGGCCATGGGCGCCGATCCCTGGTGTTTTACGCTGGCGTTGACCTTGCCCACCGTTGAGCAGGGCTGGCTTGAAGGCTTCAGTCGGGGGCTATTCAAACTCGCCGAACGCTTTGGCATGCGGTTGGTAGGCGGCGATACGACTCGCGGCCCGCGCTCCTTGACCATCCAAGTGCAGGGCACTGTTCCCGGCGCTGCCCTGACCCGCAGTGGTGCTCGCCCGGGTGATCTTGTCCTGGTGTCTGGAACCCTGGGGGATGCCGCCGCCGCCCTACGGTGGCTGGATCAGCCCGAGACCCAGGATACAGAGCATCAACGATTCCTGCGTCACCGCTATATGTATCCGGAGCCGCGGGTCGCGTTGGGACGTTCGCTGCGTGGGATTGCATCGGCGGCAATCGACATCTCCGATGGCTTGCTGGCGGATCTTGGCCATATTTGCCGTCGCTCAGGGGTGGCGGCCCGGGTCGATAGTCGCACGTTGCCGCTGTCACCCGCGCTGCGCTCGGAGTTGGCGCCAACTGACGCCATGCGCTGCGCCTTGGGCGGTGGTGATGACTACGAGCTGTGCTTCACCGTGCCACCAGAAAGGCTAGAGCAGATACGGCATTGGCTCGACCAGGGCCGCATAAGCCTGATCGGCGAGATAACGGCGGGGTCCGGCCTGCAGGTATGTAATACCCAGGGCGTCTGGGGCGTGCCGGAGCCCAGCGGCTATCGCCATTTTGAATAAAGCGGCTACCTTCATTTCGACTAGCGC
>CAYXVO010000520.1:0-2341 GCA_964467875.1 uncultured Pseudomonadales bacterium
CCCACCTGGTGATGCATGGCTCGTCCTCGGTACCTCAGGACTGGCTGGCCATCATCAATGAGTTCGGTGGTGACATCAAAGAAACCTACGGCGTACCGGTGGAAGAGATCCAGGAAGCCATCAAGCACGGCGTGCGCAAGATCAATATCGACACCGACCTGCGTCTGGCGTCGACCGGTGCTATCCGCCGCTTCCTGGCCCAGAACAAGGCTGAGTTCGATCCCCGTAAATATCTGGCGGAGTCGATCAAGGCCATGCGCGATATCTGTATCGACCGCTACGAAGCGTTCAGCTGTGCCGGACAGGGCAGCAAGATCAAGCCACTGTCTCTGGAGCAGATGCACGTACGGTATGAAAAAGGCGAGCTCGAGCCCCAGGTGCGTTAAGCGCGGTGTTGGCTTTAAGTCCGGGCGGGCGGCTGAGCGTCGCGAGGTCTGCCCGGACACTCGATTCCTTTCCCCCGGACATAGGTAATGCCCTTGCTTGATAGTCCGCATTCCCACCCCGACAGAACGGGTCATCAGTGGCGGCCAGACGAACTGGTGCGGCAACTGCGGCCACTGGACTTTGGCGGTGACAACGAATTATCCGACGTCGAGCGCGATTACTGCGCCTATTACCGCATTGATCTGGAAAGCCAGGTGCCCGGAGTGCGTCACCGGCTTGGCTATTTCGAGGCGCTCGGCTACCAGGTCGCGCTGCATGTGTTCATGCCGACCCGGATGCGGGGCACTGCCTTCGTATTTCACGGATATTTCGATCATAGTGGTCTCTACGGGCATCTGATTCGGGATTTACTACTGCAGGATCTGGCGGTAGTGATTTACGATCTGCCCGGTCATGGCCTGTCATCGGGCGACCGGGTAACCATTCGCAGTTTCGAGGATTACCAGCGGGTGCTGGACGCTTGCCTGGCCCATTGCGAGGGTCAGGTGCCCAAGCCCTGGTATGCGGTAGGGCAGAGCACGGGCGCCGCGGTTTTGCTGGATAACCTGCTGACGCATCGCTATTCGCCGGAGCAAAGCCCGTTTCACCACTGGGTTTTGCTGGCGCCCTTGGTGCGGCCATCAAGCTGGCATAAGGGGCTGGTGCTTCATACGCTGATGTCGCCATTCGTGAGGACCTGGAAGCGGGCTTTCTCGGAGAACTCACACGACTCGAGCTTTATCCGTTTCGTGCGCAAGCACGATCCCCTGCAATCCCAGGTGTTGTCGGTGGAATGGGTCTCGGCGCTACGCAGTTGGGTGCGCCGGATCGAGGCGATGCCGGCATTGCAGGCACCGGTCACGGTCATTCAGGGAAAGCAGGACAAAACAGTTGACTGGCGTCACAACTTGCGGGTTTTGCGTCGCAAGTTTCTCGATGTGGATGTTTACTATCTGCAGACAGGTCGACACCATCTGGTGAACGAGTCCGAAGAGCTGCGGGTACAGATATTTGAAATTATTCGGCACAAGTTTGCCGAGCCAGACCAGGTCAGCCACACGCTTTAGATGATAACAACGGCTCTGATATCAGGGCGCTCGATTGAACTCGGAGGTTAGATCATGAAGAAGTATTGGATTCCCGCTGTACTGGCGACATCCATGGTAGCGGGTTGTGCCACTTACGATCCTTACACGGGCGAACAGAAGACGGCCAAGGCCACCTCTGGTGCCGCCGTTGGCGCGGTTGTGGGTGCGGTGATCGGCGCGGCCACGTCCAGCAAGAAAGACCGTGGCAAGGGCGCGCTGATTGGTGCCGCCGCCGGTGGTGCCGTGGGTGGCGGTATCGGTTATTACATGGACAAGCAGGAAGCAGAGCTGCGTCATAAGCTGGAAGGCACCGGTGTTCGGGTTCAGCGCAATGGCGATGAAATCACCCTGGTGATGCCCGGCAGCATTACCTTCGATACCAACCGCAACGAAGTCCGCGCCGATTTCTTCGACGTGCTCAATTCAGTCGCGATGGTACTGAAGGAGTTTGAAAAGACGGCAATTCAGATCAGCGGCCATACCGACTCCACGGGTGGTGCTGACCTTAACCAGCGCCTGAGCGAGCAGCGTGCGGCCAGCGTCGCCAGCTACCTGCAATCCCAGGGCATTCCCGCCCAGCGCGTCCAGACTGCCGGTTATGGTCCACGCCAGCCGGTTGCCACCAACGAGACGGCTCAGGGCCGCGCGGCTAACCGTCGGGTCGAGCTGAAGCTGGTGCCGCTGCCGCTGGCAGACTACGGCTCACTGCCGATGAGCAATGGAATCAAAGCTGGCTAATGCAGCAGCCGGACAACAAAAAAGGGCCGTTACGACCCTTTTTTGTTGCTGATTGTTCTGCTCGGAATTTAGAACAGAACGCGGGTACG
>CAYXVO010000521.1:0-2333 GCA_964467875.1 uncultured Pseudomonadales bacterium
GGTAAAGCGCCGCTCCCGTTGCAGGCCCTGGTGTACCCGCTGCAACAGGTGGTTGATCGAGTCCACCAATGGCTTCACCTCGGCCGGCGTGCCATCCCACACCAGTGGTTCGAGATCCTGCATGTCGCGGTGCGCCACGGACTGACTGAGCGAGCGCAGGGGGCGAAAGCCCCGGCGAATGCCGAACCAGACCACAATCAGCGTGCCGACCAGCGCCAGCACAAAGGGCAGCACGGCCGCGACCAGCACCGAGGTCATGAGCGAATCGCGCACGCTCAGGCGGTCGGCCGTGGTGATACGCAGCCCCTCCACCGTGAGCGTATAGATACGCCACCGCTCGCCGTTGACCTCCCGGTGGCTGTAACCCTCCGGCGTCCGCTCCAAAATCTCGGTGGGGGCATCCTGAGACAAAGCCACCACCTCGCCCCGTAGCGTGCTCACCTTGCACGCCAAAGACGACGGGAAGTCTGGACTGGCAATGGGGATCTTGCTCGACCGTTCAGGTTCGGCGGTCTGGTCCAGCAGTTGCTGGCGCTGCATGAGGGACGCCACCATGCGGGCCGAGGCGGCGAGGCGGTCGTCGAGGCTCTTCTGCACCTCGGACCGCACGCCTTGCAGCAGCCAGGGCGCCAGGATCAGCCAAAGCCCGGTGACCGATACGCCGATCAGCACCATGAGGCGCCAGCGCAGCGAGTGCCGCGCCTGGATGGGCGCGCCGTCCCGATCGTTGTCTTGATCAGCCGTCATAGGGGCAGCTTCCGCAGACGGTAGCCCAGCCCACGCACGGTCTCGATGAGATCGCCGCCGAGCTTGCGCCGCAAGTTATGTACATGGACCGCCACGGCATTGCTTTCCACGCCCTCGCTCCAGCCGTAGACATGATCCTGAAGTTGCCCGGGCGTCAGCAGGCGTCCCGGATGTTGCAGAAGCGCCTGGAGCACCGCGAGCTCGCGCCGCGACAAGGCAACCGACTCGCTATCGACCCATACCGCCAGCTTCGCCGGATCGAAGCGCACGGGACCGTATTCGATCAGATTGGTCGCGCGGCCACCGGCGCGCCGCACCAGCGAGTGCAGCCGTGCCGCCAGCTCGCTGAGATCAAAGGGCTTGGCGAGATAATCATCGGCGCCCGCCTCCAGCCCCGCCACCCGATCCGGCACGGCGTCCCGCGCCGTGAGAATCAGCACCGGCACATCCCGCCCCTGCTGGCGCCAACGCTCCAACACCTTCATGCCATCCGCGTCCGGCAGCCCCAGGTCCAGCACCACTACATCAAAGTGAACCAGCGCCAGGGCCGAGTCCGCCGCAGCGGCGGTCCGCACCCAGTCGGTGGTCTGACCCAACGCTTCGAGCCCGGCCTTGAGGCCGTCGCCGACCAACTCATCGTCTTCGACGATTAATACGTGCACGCAAATCTCCTGGTTGAACAGTCAGACTGTTACAGTAAGCTCAACGCTAACCCAAACTCTATTCCCAACGTTGCCCGTCTCAAATTAAGGCAGGGTTAATGCTGCCTTAATTTTGCAGCCGCAAGGTGAGATGCATCGTTTTCATCATCTGGGCGTTTTTCATCATTTGGGCGCTTTCATCATTTGGGTAAGTCATCATCTGAACACAGGCTATAAGGATCAATCGTGCTATCACTCTCCCTCGGCCCCTTTTCATTGTCGCTTGAACGCTTGTTGCTACTGGTCGCGCTGGCCATCGCCCTGGTCGTGGGTTGGCTATTCGGGCGCCGCCATCGCATCAGCGTCGAGCCCGTGATCACGCAGATGTTGCTGTGGGGCGTGGTCGGCGCCCGGGTGGGCTTTGTCCTTTTGTACCTGGAGGATTATCTGGCCGAGCCGCTGGGCATCATCGATATTCGGGATGGTGGCTTTTTGCTTGAGGCCGGTCTCGTGGTCGCGGCTGGCGTTGCCGCGTACCGGGCCTGGCGCGGGCCGGCCATCCGCCGCCCCCTGGGCGCCGCCGTCGCGGCCGGCGCACTGACCTGGGCCTTCACTGCGGGCGCGATCAACCTGATGCAAGTGACGCAGCCGACGCTGCCAGATCTCAGCCTCGCCAAGGTGGACGGCGGCACCCAGTCGCTGACCCACTTTACGGGCCGCCCCATGGTGGTGAATCTGTGGGCGACCTGGTGCCCGCCCTGTCGCCGGGAAATGTCGGTCCTGGCCTCGGCGCAACAACGCGAGACCGACGTGGACTTTATCTTTGTCAATCAAGGTGAGTCCATGAAGGCGGTGACGGATTATCTGGCCGACGAGCAGCTCCAGCTGCGCCCACAGCGCATCGTAGAGGCGTTTGTAGGCGGTGCGGCCCAGCCCGGCGGGCAG
>CAYXVO010000522.1:0-2330 GCA_964467875.1 uncultured Pseudomonadales bacterium
CTGGCTGCGCAATCTCAAGGATATCTATAGCGTGCATCGGGCAGAGCTGGACGTCCTGGAAGGCGATGCCAGGGTGGATCGGCTCTGTGAGCTGAACGTCTGCCATCAGGTGCGCCACGTGTGCCATACCAACATCGTGCAGCAAGCCTGGCGTCGGGGTCAGAGTCTGGCGGTGCACGGCTGGTGTTATGGCCTCACCGATGGATTGGTCAATGACCTGAACGTCACCGTTGATTCGCTGGACCAACTGGATCCGGTCTACCACTACCGGCCGTTGGCGTAGTCGCCAGGGGGCTGGCTGGGCATCGGGCCAGCCCGATGCCAATTCGGCATTGCAATAAAATTCGGCATTGCAATAAGGAGTATCGTATGGGGCATCAATCCGCTGACGAGGCGTTCGTTCCTCTCAATATTGCCGTACTCACCGTATCCGATACCCGCACGCTGGCCACCGATACCTCCGGCCAGGCACTGGTGGATGGTCTCACGCAAGCCGCGCACACCCTGGCGGACCGGCAATTGGTCCGGGACGACGTCTACCAGTTGCGGGCCGTGGTGTCCCAATGGATCGCCGACCCACGCGTGCATGTGGTGCTGGTGACCGGCGGCACTGGCTTCACCGATCGGGACAGCACGCCGGAAGCGCTGATGCCTTTATTGGACAAGCAGATCGAGGGCTTCGGCGAGCTTTTCCGGGCCATTTCCCTTCAGGAAATCGGTACCTCCACCGTGCAATCCCGTGCCTTTGGCGGCTTCGCCAACCATACCGCTATTTTCTGCATGCCGGGGTCCACAAACGCCTGCCGCACTGCCTGGCACAAGATTCTGGTCGAGCAGTTGGACGCTCGGCATCGCCCCTGTAACTTCGTCGGTCAGGTTTTGAAAAAGTCCGGTCCTGCTCAGTCAGAGCCGGAGAGCAGCAATTGTGGAACCCGCTCGTGAACGGGGGCGGTGAACGGCCGGCGCTGCTCCCGGTCGATCAGGCGTTAGAGCTTCTTCTGGCTCGGGCGCGCCCGCTTACGGAAACGGAGATCGTGCCTCTAGCCCAGGCGTTGGGGCGCGTTTTGGCTGCCGACATTCAATCCGATCTGGATGTGCCACCGCTCGATAACAGCGCCGTGGATGGCTATGCCATACGGGTCACCGATCTGCACGATGGCGGCCAGACTGAACTCCCTCTGAGTCAGCGCATTCCTGCCGGTGTCGTTGGCGATCCATTGCAGCCTGGCACCACAGCACGCATCTTCACCGGCGCGCTGGTCCCGCCCGGTGCCGATGCGGTGGTCATGCAGGAGAACTGTCGGGAGCGGGCGGGGCATGTCGAGATTCAGGGCATGGCCAAGGTGGGCGAGAACATTCGCGAGCGCGGCCAGGATATTCGCAAGGGTGGGTTGGTGCTTGCGGCGGGACAACGCCTGCGGCCACAGGAGCTAGGGCTGCTGGCTTCGGTTGGCACAGCCGGCGTAGCTGTCGTGCGGCGGCTGCGTGTCGCCATTCTGTCTACCGGTGATGAACTGGTTGAGCCGGGCGAGCCATTGGGCACTGGTCAGATCTACAACTCCAATCGCTACACCTTGCTCGGATTGCTCGGCACCCTGGGTGTGGACGTCATTGATCTGGGGCTGGTGCCGGATACGCTGGACGCAACCGAGCAGGCATTGTTACAGGCGGCGAGCCAGGCTGACTGCATTCTCAGCAGCGGTGGTGTATCCGTGGGCGAAGAGGATCACGTCAAACAGGCCCTGACTAACCTGGGCCAGCTGGATCTCTGGAAGCTTGCCATCAAGCCCGGCAAGCCCCTGGCGTTTGGCATGGTGCAGGGTATTCCCTTCATTGGGTTACCCGGCAATCCCGCCGCGGTATTCGTAACCTTCTGCGTGCTGGCCCGCCCGTATTTGCTGAAGACCCAGGGTGCGAGCCAATGGCTTGCCAAAACGTTCCGGGTACCGGCAGGCTTTGCGCGCAAGAATTCTGGTCCGAGACAGGAGTACCTGCGCTGCCGCTTGCAGCCAGATGAAGCCGGCAACTGGATGATTGAAGCGTACCCCAACCAGAGTTCCGGCGTGCTCTGTTCCGCGTCGTGGGGCGACGGCTTTGCCATTCTGCCACCGGCGACCGAGGTAGGGGCAGGGGACTTGCTGGAGTATCTTCCGTACAGTTCGCTGGAGTTTTGAACAGAACTGCGGAATACCATGAAAAGCGCGGTAAAAATGCAGGGCGGCGGGAATTTTTGCTTGCCCGATTTCAAGTGGTTTGTTAAAGTACGCGCCGCTACACAGGACCATAGCTCAGTTGGTTAGAGCGCTACCTTGACATGGTAGAGGTCGGCG
>CAYXVO010000523.1:0-2315 GCA_964467875.1 uncultured Pseudomonadales bacterium
CGCGCATCAATTCAAAGCCAAGCCGTTGAAGTGGATTCGCTTTCACGGCTGGCTGACTTCAAGTCTAGTTCAGCTCCGCGCGCCTGGTAAGAAATACTGCGGGGGGATTGTCTGTCTGAGCCCTGGCGCAGCAAAGTTGTAGCGCAGCCGATGGACGCAAAGTTGTAGCGCAGCCGATGGACGCCAAGCTATGACGGATGGCGCGACCGGGCAGGTTTTCCGTCCGTATCAATGCTGCTGTACCATAACGGTTGCATGGCATTTTCATAAGCATGACTGGTCTATAAACATGACTTGTCCGTAAGCATGGCTTGTCCATAAGTAGTGCAAACAGGTACAGTCAAAACACGAGACCCAGTCATCATTGTTCTTCACCTGTAGCGGATTCTTGAGCGCCCTATGACGTTATCAGCAACTTCAAATCATGCACCTTTTCAGACCTTTGATTATATTGGCTCACGCGTAATCGACGCGCTGAAGCTCGAGGTGCATGAGTACTCCCACCGGAAAACAGGCGCGCGGCACTTTCATCTGTCGGCGGATAATCCAGAAAACGTGTTTTTGGTTGCGTTCAAGACAGTACCACAGGATTCGACGGGTGTTGCCCATATACTGGAACACACCGCGCTGTGCGGCAGTGAGCATTATCCGGTGCGGGATCCGTTTTTCATGATGATCCGGCGCTCGTTGAACACCTTCATGAATGCCTTTACCAGTAGCGATTGGACTGCATATCCCTTTGCCAGCCAAAACCTCAAGGATTTCCATAATCTGTTGGATGTCTATCTGGACTCCGCATTTTTTGCACGGCTCGATCCGCTTGATTTTGCTCAGGAAGGACACCGTCTGGAGTTTGAAGAGGCAACCAACCCCGATAGCAAGTTGGTGTACAAGGGTGTTGTCTATAACGAGATGAAAGGGGCGATGAGTTCAGCTACCAGTATTCTCTGGCAGACCCTGACCAAGTACCTGTACCCCACCACAACCTACCATCACAACAGCGGTGGTGAGCCCGACCATATCACCGACCTGACGTATGACCAGTTGGTGGCGTTTTATCGTCGCCATTATCACCCCAGCAACGCCATGTTCATGACGTACGGCAACCTTGCACCGGCGCAATTACAGCGTCAGTTTGAAGAAAAGGCGCTGCACCGCTTCGACCGCCTCGAGCTGGACCTGGATGTGCCAGACGAAAAGCGCTATTTCGCGCCGGTTCGGGTCCAGGAAAGTTACCCGCTGGGTGTGAGTGAGGAGACGAAAGCCAAAACCCATATCGTGATGGGCTGGCTGTTGGGCCGGTCCTTCAACCTGGTGCAGAACCTGGAAGCGCACCTGCTGACGAACGTGCTGCTGGAGAATAGCGCCTCGCCTTTGATGAAAGCATTGGAGAAAACGGACCTGGGCCGCTCGCCGTCGCCCTTGTGTGGGCTGGAAGACTCAAACCGCGAGATGGCGTTCGTCTGCGGGCTAGAGGGGAGTGAAGGGGGCCGGGGGGCGGCTGTCGAGTCATTGGTTCTGGATGTTTTGCGGGACGTGGCGGAGCAAGGCGTGGCCCAGGAACGGCTGGAAGCCGTGCTGCATCAGCTTGAATTAAGTCAACGTGAAATATCCGGTGACAGCTATCCCTACGGCTTGCAGTTGATTCTGGCGGGTCTGCCACCGGCTCTGCACGGCGGTGACCCGACTGGCGTGCTTGATCTGGAACCCGCTTTGCGGAATTTGCGGGAGAAAATTCAGGATCCGGACTACATCAAGCAACTGGTGCGCAACTTGCTGCTCGATAATTCCCATCGGGTTGTGCTGACCATGACTCCCGATACTGGCTACGATGAGCGACGCAGTCGGGCCCAGGCCGAGCAGTTGGAAGCAATCCGCGCGGCGCTGACGCCGGCAGAGCGTGAGCATATTGTGGAACAGTCCCAACGCTTGGCCGCGCGTCAGGAGATGAAGGAAGACGAAAGTATTCTCCCCAAGGTCGGGCTTTCGGATATCCCGGTGGATATTCATATCCCCGAGCCTGTTCAGGCTCAGGGATGGGCGGATTTGACCTGCTATGCGCAGGGAACCAACGGGATTGTCTATCAGCAACTGGTAACGGAGTTGTCCCAGCTCAGCGAGGCGCAGCAACAGTTGTTGCCGCTGTATACCTACGGATTGACCGAGGTGGGCTGTGGCGAGCGCTCCTACCTCGACATGCAGGACTGGCAGTCCGCCGTGTCTGGTGGTGTCAGCGCGTTCTCCGAGATCAAGGGCGGTATCGATGATGAACAGCAGGTCGCCGGTTACCTGGTGCTGAGCGGCAAGGCCCTGAA
>CAYXVO010000524.1:0-2312 GCA_964467875.1 uncultured Pseudomonadales bacterium
ACATCTCCCCCAGCATGAAAGAATAAGACATGGTGTGGCTTGTTTACCAGACCACTCGCCTGCATGTGGTGAAGCAGGTTGCCACCGAGTTTATCAATCAGCGTCAGGGAGATCGGGTCGGTCTGATCCTGTTTGGCAGCCAGCCCTATGTTCAGGTACCCCTTACCTTTGACCTGAAAACCGTCACCCAGCTGCTGGACGAGGCCGAACTGGGCATCGCCGGACGTGCCACCGCCATCGGCGACGCGATTGCCCTCGCCGTCAAGCGACTACGGGATCGTCCCCAGGAAAGCAGGGTTCTCATCCTGCTGACAGACGGCGCCAACACAACGGGCGAAGTCCCGCCAGTGAAGGCAGCTGAACTCGCGGCGGCGGCAGGCATCAAAATCTACAGCATTGGTCTGGGAGCGGAAGAAATGCTGCGCCCGGGCCTGTTTGGATACCGCCGGGAGAATCCATCCATCGATCTCGACGAGGCGATGCTGCAATCCCTGGCCGAGCAGACCGGTGGCCAGTATTTTCGGGCCAGAAGCTCAAGTGAACTGGAAATGGTATACGAAGCTGTCAATCAACTGGAGCCGGTAATTCAGGACCAGCGGGTCTATCGCCCACGCACGGCGCTGTTCTACTGGCCCCTGGCAATCGCGCTGATCTTAAGCCTGGTGCTGGTACTCTGGCGCCTGCAGCTGTTTGCCCGCCTCACGGCCGCTGGGCAATCCGGCTCGGCTTCACGGCCAGAGGCTTCACCCGTACAGCCTTCACCTGTACAGCCCTCACCTGTACAGCCTTCACCCGTACAGGCATCACCCTCAGCAGCGCCGGAGGCTCGTTCATGAACTGGCTGGCCGACTTCCATTTTCTTCGCCCCGAGTGGTTTCTGGCCCTAATCCCGCTGGCCATTCTGTTGGTTCTGGCCAAGCGCCACGGTGCGTCGGATAACCATTGGCAGCAGGTTATTCCGGCAGCGCTGCTACAGCATCTCATGCCCCAGGGAAGCGTCCAGAGCCGCTGGCCGGCACAGACATTTGGTGCACTCTGGCTGATCTCGGTCCTGGCACTGGCCGGTCCCACCTGGGAACGGCAACCGCAACCGGTGCAGGCAAAGACGGATCATCTGGTGGTGATTCTCGACCTCTCCCTGTCGACCCTCGCAACCGATCAGCAGCCTAATCGACTAACCCGCGCCCGGCAGAAGCTGTCCGACCTTCTGGCACAACGGCAGGAAGGTTACACCGCCCTGATTGCCTATGCCGGCGACGCCCATGTCGTCTCGCCACTGACGGATGACTCAGCCACCGTCAGCGCCATGGTACCGGCCCTGGACCCCTTCATCATGCCGGCGCTGGGCAGTCGACCAGAACGTGCGATCCAGCAGGCGGTCGAGCTACTCAACAACGCGCGGGCGTCCAACGGCCGCATCCTGCTGCTGACCGACGACATGACCGGACACCAAGCGGATCAGATCCGGGGATTGCTGAAATCCACGCCTTATTCACTGAGCATCATTGCCCTCGGCACGCCCGCTGGCGGCCCCATCGCCATTCCCGATCGGGGTTTCCTGCAAGATAGCCGGGGCCAGGTCATTATTCCGAAGGTCGATGTGGAACAACTGGAGAATCTAGCCCTCAGCCTGAACGGACAGTATTCCAGTATCACCTTAGACGGCCGCGATCTGGAGCACACATTGCCCGACAACAGCCAATCCGCCAGCTTTGAGCAACAGGATCGAAATCTGCAGTTCAATCTCTGGAAGGATGAAGGCTATTGGCTGGTGCTGGTGGCGATTCCCCTTGCTCTCTGGCTGTATCGGCGCGGCGCTATCCTCGCACTGCTGCCGCTGCTATTTCTGCCAACGCAACAGGCCGAGGCCTTGGAGTGGCGGGATCTCTGGCAAACGCCCGATCAGCAGGCACAAGATGCCTATCGGGAAGGCAATCACGAAGAAGCCGCGACCTTATTTGAAGATCCGGCCTGGAAGGGCAGCGCGCTGTATCGAAGCCAGCAGTACGAAGCCGCCTCGGAAGTTTTCAATCAGCAGCAGAGTAACGACGGCAGTACCGATAAAAGCGCCGATCGCTACTACAACCTGGGTAACGCACTGGTCGGGCAAAAAGGTTATGAGCAGGCCGTCGAAGCTTACGAGCAAGCACTGGCCCTCAATCCAGAGCATGTCGATGCCCGTTATAACAAGGAGCTGGTAGAGCAATTTCTGCAACAGCAAGACCAGCAGCAACAGGATCCGCAACAACAGCAGGATCAGCAGAACCAGCAGAACCAGCAGAACCAGCAGAACCAGCAGAACCAGCAGAACC
>CAYXVO010000525.1:0-2310 GCA_964467875.1 uncultured Pseudomonadales bacterium
CCCGCGAGGGGAGAGGGAATTACAATGTGTACTCCTGCTGCATGGCAGAGGGGAGGTTTAATCAGTGCCCCAGATAAACCTCAATCACCTGCTCATTCGCCTGCACCACCTCCATCCGCCCCTCCGCCAGCACCTTGCCCTGGTGCAGCACGGTAACCTTGTGGGCGATGTCCTTGACGAAATCCATGTCGTGCTCGATCACCACCACCGAGCGACCCTCGCTGATGCGATTGAGCAGGAGCGCGGTTTGCTGGCGCTCCGCCACGCTCATGCCGGCCACCGGCTCGTCGAGCATGAGCAGTTCCGGGTCCTGAATCAGCAGCATGCCGATTTCCAGCCATTGCTTCTGACCGTGGCTTAAGAGGCCTGCCATCTTGTCCAGGTCGTCGGCCAGGAAGATGGTCTCGGCGGTCTCAAGTACCCGCTGCTTTACGCTGTCGTCCACCTTGAAGAACAGGCTGCCGAATACGGTGCGGCCCTTGGGGTAGGCCAGTTCCAGGTTCTGGCGCACGGTGAGGTTCTCGTAGATGGAGGGCGTCTGGAACTTGCGCCCGACACCGGCATGCACGATCTGGTGCTCCGACAGCTTGGTGAGCTCGCGGTCCTTGAACTGGATGGAGCCGGTGGAGGCCTTGGTCTTGCCGCAGATCAGATCGAGCAGGGTGGTTTTGCCGGCGCCGTTGGGGCCGATGATGACCCGCAGCTCGTTGCGCTCTACATAAAGGTTGATGCCGTCCAGCGCCTTGAAGCCGTCAAACGACACCGTCAGGTCTTCGATGGCCAGCGTTATGCCGGAATTTTTCGTGATCATGGTCTGTCTCCCTAAACCTTGCTGGAGGAAGTGTTGGCGGCGCTGCCGGATTTGAAGCGCTCGCCAAGCCGGCCAAAGAACCCGAAGACCGAGTGCTTGTAGTCTTCGTACAGGCCAGCCAGGCCGCCGGGGAAGGCCAGCACCACGGCAATGAACAGCACGCCCATGAGGATGGTCCAGAGCTGGGGAAAACTCTCCGACAGGTAGGTCTTGGCGAAGTTGACCAGCAGTGCGCCGTACACCGCGCCGACCAGCGAGAGACGTCCTCCGACCGCACAGAAGATGACCATCTCGATGGACGGCACGATGCCGACGAACGAGGGCGACATGAATCCCACCTGGAGCGCGAACAGCGCGCCGCCGATGGCGGAAAAGATGCCGGCGATGACGAAGATGAAGATCTTGAAGTTGGCGATGTCATAGCCCGAGAAGCGCACCCGGTCTTCCTGGTCGCGCATGGCGATCAGCAGGTGGCCGAGGCGGCTGTGGAGGATGAACTTGCCGAGCAGGATGCAGCCCAGCAGCAGAATCACGCAGGCGAAGTACAGGGCGTACTTGGCGCTGTCCGGGCGGATATCCCAGCCCAGCAGCGTCTTCAAGTCGGTGATGCCGTTGACGCCGCCGGTGAATCCCTGCTGACCGATGATCAGGATAGTGAGGATGGAGGCGATGGCCTGGGTGATGATGGCGAAATACACCCCGCCGACGCGGCGCTTGAACATGGCCGCGCCGATAAAATACGCGAACAGCGCCGGCACCACGAGAATTGCCAGCAGGGTAAAGCCCAGGCTGTGGAAGGGTTCCCAGAACCAGGGCAGCTCGGTGAGCTGGTTCCAGTCCATGAAGTCGGGAATGCCCGGCGTGCTCTGGATCTTGGTGGACTCAGGATCGGAGGCCTCCAGCTTCAGGAACATCGCCATGCAATAGCCGCCCAGGCCGAAGAACACGCCCTGGCCCAGGCTCAGAATGCCGCCGTAACCCCAGCAGAGTACCAATCCCACCGCCACGAAGGCGTAGCAGAGGTACTTGCCGATCAGGTTGAGGCGGAAGATATCGAACATCAGCGGCAGCGCGACCAGCAGGATCGCGGCGAGAATGGCGATCTGGATGACCGACTCGCGACCGCCCAGACGGTTGATGAGTGTGTTCATGATAGGAATCCCTCGTGCTGAAGGTTGGCCGTGTGTGCTCCTTCCCCTGCGAATGGGAGGGTACGCACAGACTGATTCCCTCTCCCCTGGCGGGAGAGGGTTAGGGAGAGGGGGTAGCGGCGCAGCCGCTTGAAACACGGAGTATGCATGCTCTCACCCTCTCCCCGACCCTCTCCCGTCAAGGGCGAGGGGGTAAACACAGCAAGGCGAGAAATGCACGCGCGACTTGGTCTGTTAAGAGAGCTAGGGCATAGCATCCGTTCGCCGTAGAACCTGCTCATCACCATCTCACCTTGATGGCAAACAACCCCTGCGGCCGCAGCATCAAAATGCCCACCACCACCAGCA
>CAYXVO010000526.1:0-215 GCA_964467875.1 uncultured Pseudomonadales bacterium
TTGAGGTGGAAGAAGCCGATGTTGTTCTGGATTTCGCGCCAGGAACAGAGCACCGCCACCACGCCGAGCAGCCCCGCCAGCATCACCATCAGCAGCGAGAGGCCGTCCAGGGCCAGATGAAAGCGGATGCCGAAGCGCTCGATCCAGGCCGCGCTGAACTCCACCTGCCAGTCGGGCAGGACGGTGGTGGGCGTCGAGCCGCCATAGTCGCCCTG
>CAYXVO010000526.1:225-2308 GCA_964467875.1 uncultured Pseudomonadales bacterium
GGCGAGCGCAATCCAGCGCGGTGCGTGGGTGCCGAAACGCTCCGCCTGCCAGCACAGCAGCCCGCCCAGAAAGGGGATCAGTATCAGCCAGACCAGGATCATCGGGGGGCGGCTCCTTGCACAGTTAGAGAAAGATCAGGGTGGTCAGCATGGCCACCGCGCCGACCGCGAGACTGGCGACATACCAACGCAGCCGGCCGGTCTGGGTCAGGCTCAGGACCCGGTGACAGGCGGCCGCCAGGCGCGCCACCAGTCCCAGGCTGACGTCGACCCAGTCGCGCCGGTTCAGCGCCACGAGAAACAGATAGGGCCGGACCCAGAGCCAGCGGTACAGCCAATCAAAGCCCCAGGCGTGGTACCACCAGGCATGCAGCAGACGTCCAGGCGGATTGTCCGCCAGGCGCGCGCCCAGTTGGCGCGGGCCGAGAAACAGGACGGCCGCCAGCGCAATCCCGAGCAGGCTGACCGCCGTTGCGATCCAGCCCACCGGGCCATGCTCCACTTCGGCAAGGGTTGGGCCCGGCAGCACCTCGGCGAGCGGTGGATGGATCCAGGCCCCGATGAACGTGGACAGCACCAGCAGAACCGTCAACGACAGCCAGTGGGCGATGCCTTGACGCTGGTGAGCCTCGGTTTTCACCTCGCCGTGGAAGGCAATGAAAATGAGGCGAAAGGTATAGAGCGCGGTGAGGAAGGCACCGATCAGTCCCGCCACGACCAGCGCCTCATGGCCATTGGCCCAGGCCTGTAAAAGAATGGCGTCCTTGCTGTAATAGCCGGCCGACACATAAGGCAGTGCCACCAGAGCCGCGCCTCCCACCAGAAAGCTGGCGTAGGCCAGGGGCAGGGACTTGCGCAGCCCGCCCATGCGGAAAATGTTCTGCTCATGGTGGCAGGCGACAATCACCGCGCCAGCCGCGAGAAATAGCAGTGCCTTGAAGAAGGAGTGGATCATCAGGTGGAAAATGGCGGCGCTCCAGGCACCCGCGCCGAGCGCCAGAAACATGTAGCCAATCTGGCTCATGGTGGAATAGGCCAGAATGCGCTTGATGTCGGTTTGCGCCAAGGCGGCGAAGCCCGCCAGCAGTAAGGTGATGCCGCCGACCCAGCCGACCAGGGTCAGCACCTGGGGCGCCATCAGAAACAGGGTGTGGGTGCGGGCGATGAGATAGACGCCGGCGGTGACCATGGTGGCGGCATGGATCAGGGCCGAGACCGGCGTCGGGCCCGCCATGGCATCGGCCAGCCAGGTGTGCAGCGGCAACTGAGCCGACTTGCCGACCGCCCCGCCCAACAGCATCAGCGTTGCAATGGTGACCGCGAAGGATCCCTTCTGCCATTCCTGGGGTGCCAGCACCAGCAGTTCCTGAATATTCAGGGTGTTCAGTTCGTGGTATAGGATAAAGAGCCCTATGGCGAGAAAGACATCGCCGACCCGGGTCACCACGAACGCCTTCATGGCCGCCGCGCCATTGGCCGAATGACGGAAATAGAAGCCGATCAGCAGGTAACTGCACAGGCCCACGCCTTCCCAGCCGAAGTAGAGAAACAGCAGGTTGTCGGCCAGCACCAGGCAGAGCATGCTGGCCACGAACAGGTTCATATAGGCGAAGAAGCGGCCATAGCCTTCCTCGCCTCGCATGTACCAGGCGGCGAACAAATGGATGAGAAAGCCGACGCCTGTCACGACTCCCAGCATGGTCAGCGATAGGCCATCCAGATACAGGGTAAAGCGTGGATTGAAGCCGCTGGTATCGACCCAGGTCCAGAGCGTCTGGCTGTAGGACAGCCCCGGGCTCAGACCGAGGAAGTCCAGCGCCACCCACGCCGCCACCAGACCCGCCAGGCCCACCGCGCCCACCCCGATGGCAGCCGCCAGGGATTCGCTCAGGCGGCCGCGGGAGAACGCCAGCAGGAAAAAGCCGAGCAGGGGAAACAGGATGGTGAGAAAGAGCAGGTTCATCCGCGCATCTCGCTGACATTGTCCGTATCCAGGCTCTGGAAGCGGCGGTGAATCTGGAGCACGAAAGCGAGTCCGATGGCGGCTTCCGACGCCGCCAGGGTCAGCACCAGAATGAACATG
>CAYXVO010000527.1:0-2308 GCA_964467875.1 uncultured Pseudomonadales bacterium
CGGGAAAAAGCCTCAACTGATACTCAACTCGCCTTCAACAGTGCCGAGTCATCCTCGCCACCAAAGGCTTCCAGCACCTGCGGAATCAAGCGTGACAGTTCCATCGCCAGAATCGAGAAATCCGCATCAAAGCGATCTGCCGCGTCTTCCGCGCCGCTATCCTGAGCCTGCTCCTGCAGAACATCACTGAACTTCAGACGCTTGATGGTCAGGTCTTCGGCGATGATGAAGGAAATCTTCTCTTCCCAGCTCAGGGCCAGCTTGACCACACGCTTGCCGGCTTCCAGGTGCGCCTTGAACTCCTCGCTTTGCAGATCGCAACCCTTGCAACGCACAATACCGCCGCTGTCGCCGGGTTCGCGCAGTTCGCACTCATCCTGCAGCTCAAAGCCAGTGGGTAGCGGACGGGTGCCCTGCAGCCATTGGGTCATCACGTCGGATGGGCTCTGGCGCACGGCGGCCATGCGAATGGGGAGGCTGCCGAGTGCCTGACGCAGGGCGGAGCTGAATTCGTCGGCTTTCTTTGGACTGGAGGAGTTCAGAATCAGAAAGCCATCTTTGGCGGCAATATAGCCATAGCTGGAGGACGAGCGCTTGAAGGCCTGGGGCAGCAGCTCGTTTAGGACCTGGTCCTTGAGTTCGTCGCGCTCTTTACGGCTCACCTTGCGCATCTGGGTGTCTTCGATCTCGTTCACCTTCTCCTGCACGATGTCCTTGATGACGGAGGAGGGCAGAATCTTGTCTTCACGGTTCAGGCAGACCATTTGATAGCCGTTGGTCTCATGCACCTGTTGTGTGCCGTGGCGTCCCAGGGGCGGCAGCCAGCCGGAACGGGTGGTGTCTTGCGGGCCGCAGGGCTGAAAACGGGCTGCTTCGAGTTTGCTTTCCAGTTCTTCGGTGGCGGGGTTAAAGGGTTTGGTGAAGCGGTAAAAATAGATGTTCTTAAACCACATCTCTTGGCGTTCCTGGGGGTTGTGGGCGGGGTGGCATTATCGCGAAAGGGAGCAGAAGATTCTACCGCGGTTGCGCACGGCGGCTCCGGCGACTGCCGGCCTTAAACAGAACTTACTTTAGTTCAAATTCGGCGAGGTGCAATCGACGAAATGGTCACATCCGGTTTTGCAGGCTGGCCATGACACCGCATGACCGGGGGTTGTGATGTGGATCGACTGGCGTATTATTCAGAGATTACGGAACGCCACGCCCATGCGTGCGGACAACGATAAAAACGAGGGAATCATGAGCAACCAAGCGATCTATCCTGTCGCCCCGGAGTACGCGGCCAACGCCTGGATCAACCAGGAAACCTATGAGCGGATGTACCGGGAATCCATTGAGGATCCGGAAACCTTCTGGCGCCTGCATGGCGCCCGCCTGGACTGGATGAAGGAGTTCACCCAGGTCAAGGACGTGGATTACAGCCCGGACAACCTGCATATCCGCTGGTTCCATGACGGCACCCTCAACGCTTGTGTCAACTGTCTGGATCGTCATTTGCCGGCGCGGGCGGAACAGACGGCGATAATCTGGGAAGGGGATGATCCCGCCCAGAATGCCAATGTCACCTATCAGGATCTGTTCGAACGGGTGTGCCGCTTTGCCAACGCCTTGCGCGCCGGTGGCGTGAAGAAAGGCGACGTGGTGACCATTTACATGCCCATGATTCCGGAAGCGGCCGTGGCGATGCTGGCGTGCGCCCGGATTGGTGCGGTGCATTCGGTGGTGTTTGGCGGCTTCTCGCCAGAGGCGCTGGCGGGCCGGATCGAGAACTGTAATTCGCGGGTGATCATCACCGCCGACGAAGGCCTGCGGGGCGGCAAGACCATTCCCCTGAAGCAGAGCGTGGATGAAGCCATTAAGCTGGTGGACGGCGTGGCGGTCGAACAGGTCTATGTGGTCCGCCATACCGGCGCCGCCATCGCCTGGAATGAGGGGCGCGACCGTTGGTACCACGAGGCGGTTGGCAATCAGCCGGTCGATTGTCCGCCGGAAGAAATGGGGGCGGAAGATCCGCTGTTCATACTCTATACCTCCGGCTCCACTGGAAAGCCCAAGGGCGTGCTGCACACCACGGGCGGCTATCTGGTCTACGCCTCCATGACCCCTCAATACATATTCGACTACAAGGACGGCGACGTCTTCTGGTGCACCGCCGACGTCGGCTGGGTGACCGGGCACAGCTACCTCTTGTATGGCCCTCTGACCAATGGTGCCACCACCCTGATGTTCGAAGGCGTGCCAACCTATCCCGATGCGTCCCGCTTCTGGCAGGTCATCGACAAGCACCAGGTCAATATTTTCTACACCG
>CAYXVO010000528.1:0-2294 GCA_964467875.1 uncultured Pseudomonadales bacterium
CCAAGGCCCACATGGTGGAACGGGAATACCAGATCATCCGCGCCCTGGCCGATCATACCGATCTGCCGGTACCGCCGGCCCGTTTCCTGTGCGAAGACGACAGCATCGTCGGCACGCCCTTCTACCTGATGGATTACATCGAAGGCCGTATCCTCAGCCATCCGGCGTTGCGGGCGGTGGATCGGGCGGAACGCCAGCCCATCCACTTCGCTGCCGTCGATACCCTGGCGGACCTGCACCGGGTGGATGTGAACGCGGTGGGGCTGGCCGATTACGGCCGCCCGCAAGCCTATGTGGAGCGCCAGGTAAAGCGCTGGACCCAGCAGTATCTGGCTTCCAAGACCGATGAGATGCCCGCCATGGAGAACCTCATGGCCTGGCTGGCGGAGAACATTCCCGTCAACGACGAATGCGCCATTGCCCATGGTGACTTCCGATTGGGAAATCTGATTCTGCATCCGACTGAACCAAGAGTCCTGGCCATCCTAGATTGGGAACTCTCGACGCTGGGGCATCCCTTGGCGGATCTGGCGTATTTCTGCCTGCCGTATCACTTGCCGGCCGACATGAAAGGCATGCGCGGGCTGGTGGGAGAGGACCTGGAAGCCCTGGGGATTCCCGAGGAAGCCGACGTGCTGGTCCGCTACTGCAAGCGGGTCGGGCGCGACACCATTCCGGACTGGCACGTGTTTCTGGCGTTCTCCCTGTTCCGGCTCGCGGCCATCGTGCAGGGCGTGTATGCCCGTGCCCTGGCCGGTAATGCCGCCAACGCCGACGCCCTGGAAGTGGGCAAGCGCGCCAGTGCCCTGGCGGAAGCCGGCTGGCGCATCGCCCAGAGCGGAGGCCGGTTATGAGCGGCTTTCTGTTCAAGCGGGTGCTGCTGACCAACGACGACGGCTTTGGCGCGCCGGGCCTGGAATTGCTGGAACGCATCGCCGCCCGCCTGGCCGAGGAAGTCTGGGTGGTGGCGCCCGAACACGACCGCAGCGGGGCGGGGCAGAGCATTTCCATACACACGCCCCTGCGTCTGTATCAGCATGGCGAGCGTCGCTTTGTCCTGTCCGGCACACCGGCGGATTGCGTATTTTTTGCGGTGGGTGAACTGATGCATCAGAACCCACCGGATCTGGTGCTATCCGGCGTCAACTGCGGCGCCAACATCAGCGATTCCGTGCAATATTCCGGCACCGTTGGCGCCGTGCTGGCGGCTGAACACATGGGCTTGCCCGCCATCGCCCTGAGCCAGGCCTATTTCGAGCGCGGCCTGCTGGACTGGTCACCGGTGGAAGCCTTTGCCGAGCCATTGATTCGCGAGCTTTGGGCCCACTCCACCGAGGCCTGCTGCTGGAACCTCAACTTTCCCGCCTGCGCGGCCAGCGTCATCACCCAGGCCCGCTTTACCCAGCAGGCCCAGGGTTCGATCCGTCGCCCGCGCCTGCGCGCTGGCGAAGACAGTCGTGGTCTGCCTTATTGGTGGCTGGGGTTTGAGCGCGATTCCAAACACATTCAAGAGCGCGAGGCGGATGTGACTGCCCTGCGCGAGCAGTGCATTTCCGTCAGCCCCTTGCGTAACGCCTGCGGCTGGCCGGCATCCGGTGATGCGCGAAGTACTGCCGAACTCATTGGCCTAGTATAGAAATAGGAGTTCAATGCCTTATGTTTACCCGACATTTTGAATTCTGGCCGGCGCATCTACCCAAGCACCTGACCTTACCGGCCACCAGTCTCTTTACCAACCTGGACGTCGCCGCCCAGCGGTATCCCGACAAGACCGCCATCGCCTACTACGACAACCTGATCAGCTATCGGCAACTGCTTGCCGAAGTCGAAGCGCTGGCCGGCTATCTCCAGCACCAGGGCGTGCAGAAGGGCGATCGGGTCCTGCTCTATATGCAGAACGCCGCCCAGTGGGTCATCGGCTATTACGCCATCCTGCGGGCCAATGCGGTGGTGGTACCGGTCAACCCCATGAACCGTACCGCCGAGCTGGAGCATTACGTCGCCGACACCGACGCCGCCATCTGTATCTGCGGCCAGGAGCTGGTGCCCTTCATCCAGCCGTTCGTGGGCACGGGTCAGTTCAAGCAGGTGATCATCACCGCCTACAGCGAATATGCCGCCAAGGACACGGATCTGAACCTGCCGGCGGAAGTCGCCGCGCCCGTGCAGGAGTCCTACGGTGAGGGCTGCGTATCCTGGCGCACCGCGCTGGACGCCGGCTATCGCCCCGGCGAACACACGGCAGGCCCCGATGATCTCTGCGTGATCCCCTACAGCTCCGGCACCACCGGTGT